>JAITWV010000052.1 GCA_031285105.1 Streptococcaceae bacterium
ATGAACGTTTGGTAACATGATTTTCGGGATATTTAATAATGAAAGGATTTCGTCATCCCACTGTAATTCTTCAATGTTAAATAACATCGTTCGACTCGCATTGGTGACATCTGTGGCAAAAACTTCACCATTGGTTAATTTCCAAGTCAGCCAAGAGTCAATAGTGCCAAATAATAAATCACCCTTTTCTGCGCGAAGTTGAGCATCTTTGACTTGATCGAGTAACCAACGAACTTTGGTGGCAGAAAAATAAGCGTCAATGACTAAGCCTGTCTTTTTGTGGAAGAACTCTTCATAGCCGTCTTTGCGCAATTGTTCAGCTAAATCGGCGGTTTGTCTTGATTGCCAGACGATTGCATTATGGATGGGTAAGCCGGTATGTTTGTCCCAAACGACTGTTGTTTCCCTTTGATTTGTTATGCCAATTCCAGCAACTTGTGATGGTTGAATGTCTGAATTGATGAAAATTTCGGCTAAAACAGATTGCACCGAGTTCCAGATTTCTAAAGCATTATGTTCGACCCAACCAGGTTTTGGATAATATTGTGGGAACTCCTTTTGAGAAACAGCGACTTTTTTACCTAATTTATCAAAAAGAATCGCACGTGAGCTAGTGGTGCCTTGATCAATTGCTAAAATATATTTTTTGTCCATTTTTTAACCTCCATGAATTTATCAATAAGATTATATACAATTTTCATTTGGATAAAAAGGCTTTCAACTTTCAATTATCTATCAATTTCTTAATAATTTCATGATAACACTAAAAAAAAATCGAAAAGTATGGTAAAATTTCGACTGAATGTTTATATACTTAATGAAGCATGAATAGATTTAGGGAGAATGATATGTCTGAAGATAAAAAAGTAGATTCTCAAGATGTTCAATTAGATGACTTGAAAGATATGACAATCGGCTCAGTTCAAGAAATGTTTGACGAAGAAACCTCTGAAGACAAAATTGAAAAGGCTGAAAAAATAGACGAAACAGCGCAAAAAAGTTTAATCGACCGTTTGCAAGAAAAAGTAGATGTTCAATTGAATCAGCCAACTGACAATGACAGTCACATTTTATCGCAATATATCAAGGCACATAAAAAAGGCTACAAAGGTCCTGCTTGGGAAGAAGGTGTGGGGCTTGCGATTTTGACTGGTGAGGTGAAAAATCTAGCCGAAGTTGAAGGTATTGACGAAGAAGAGCTTGATAAAAATATTGAAGAAGCCAAACAAGCGACAAAAGTGATTGAAAAAGTCAAAGAATTACCGATTGAAGAGCCAAAAACACAAGAAGCCACGCAAAAGTTAATGGAAGAAAAACCAGAAGTCAAAAATTTGTCTAAAGATTTAGATGAAAAAACGGCATTGGATCAATTTCTACCAAAAGAACCAGAAAAAGTACAAACCAACTTTGAAAATATTGTGTCTAACGATGAAGAAATAAGGACGCGTGCGACAAATAAAAACTCTTCTTATAAAAAGACCATTATTATCGCCTTGTGTGTGTTAGCTTTAGGTGGTGTGGGTTATGCAGGTTTTCAAGCATATACCAGTCATCAAACGAGACAAACAGCGATGCAACTAGCTCGTGACAATGCAAGCTTACAAGATTTACAAACGAAAATTGCAAGTTTTTATACCGATGATACGCATAATTTTATTAAAACGGATCGATTAGGTGAAATTACAGGTATCGGTACGCAATTAAAAGATTTGAAACACGCAACGGATTTTGACAAAGTAAATGCACAGTTTCAAGATTTAGAAACAAAGGCTAATTTAATTAAAAATGTGAATGGCTTGTTCAAATACAATGCGATTAGAAATGATCAATTAACCGATAATTTAATCTTGGCAAAATATCAAGCAGTAAACGTGAGTGTTGATTCAAGTTCAACGCCACTAAATGATTTGGCAAATAAAGCAATCACCGAAGCAAAAGCGCAATATGATACCATGAAAGTGGCAGATGAAAAAGTTTCCGCTTTGGAAAGACAAGTGGATAAAGCCAATCAAGCGGACTTAGATAGTGCTAGAGAATTAATTAAAGCCATTAAGAATGAAGAAATTCGCTCAAGTTTTACTTCAAGACTTTCAGCCTATGCTAAAGCTGTTGAAGGAGAAACAACAAACGCCAATACAAATGCAGATACTGGAGGAGCTACTTTGCCAAATCAAGGTGGCGATGCACAGGCAAATTCAGGTGTTGGCAGTGATGCTGGAGTAAATGTAGGTGCTGGAGCTGGGACTGGAACAAATGCAGGAGCTGGTACGAACAGTTCTTCACCAACCTATGTAGGTAATTCACCTAATCCAGATGGTATCGGTATTAACTGGTTTGAACCAACATTTCCAACAGTTAATAACCAAAATCAAGCAGGACCACAAAACGCATCGGTTGCACGGGTGAGTGTTGTGCCATTAAATCAAGCAGCCATTAATAATCACACAGACCCACGCTGGTCTTGGACGCCGGGTGTACAACAAACAGTGATTAGAAAGTTAATTGGACGTGGGAATATTGGCTGGTCTGGATGGTTTTTAAATCCTGCTAATATCATTAACGGCAATCCATACTACAATTTAATCTCTCCAGATGGCAATTATGTCGTAACGATTAATGCACGAACTGGTTGGTTTAAAGGTGGCGGGAGTGATTCAATTATTGGATTAGACTTTGATCCAGCAACAGCAATTTTTGGGTAGTGTTTTGCTATTGAAAACGTATCTGGAAGATTTTGGGGGATAGATTAGAAAAATTTTAATCTAAAATATTTTCTGAAAAAGCTTGAAAAGATAAAATAACATGAAGAACTCAAATGCTGTAGAGGTAGAACTCTATGGCATTTTTTTGGGCTCT
>JAITWV010000072.1 GCA_031285105.1 Streptococcaceae bacterium
CTTTCAGTTGAGACAGTATAATGTTGTTTTTGTTTTGGTAAGCGACCTGACTCCATTAAATCACAAACAACCGTGCGCATATAACGAGAAACATCTTGACGCATTCTAAAGCCTAAATACAATTTAACTTTTACCATGTAATCCGTATCCATCATATCTACTTCATATTCACGCGTGTAAGGTTCATCAGTGACAATGACTTGAATAAACCAATAAACTTTAGCGCGTTTGGGATGTTTGTCTAAAATAGAATACAAAATAGGACGCTCAACGGTATCTCCATCCATCGAAGTGGTTAAAAATGCAACATTAAACTGATATAAATCAATCGTTTTGTCATTTCTTAACTCTTGAATTTGTGATTTGTATTTATTTAAATCCAGTGGTTGCACATAACGTTGCTTGATTTCGTTGCCTTTTTCCCAAATGAACATCACAAACAAAATCATCAAAGCCATTAAAACAGCAAAATAGCCTCCATGCAAGAATTTTGTCGCACTTGAAATAAAGAACATGGTTTCAATAATGCCAAAGAAACCAATAATCATGACCACAAAGATTTTCTTCATATTGGTTTGCATTAAATAGTAGAAAAGTAACATTGTTGTCATCAGCATCGTTACGGTAATTGCTAAACCATAAGCTGCTTCCATATTATGCGAACTTCTAAATAATAAAACAACGGAACTTGTTGCAAACCATAAAAGTAAATTTACAGCTGGCACATACATTTGCCCACGTGATTGTCCAGGATAAAGAATTTTTAATCTTGGTAATAATTTTAAGTGAATCGCTTCTGAAACTAATGTATAAGAGCCTGAAATCAGTGATTGTGAAGCGATAATAGCAGCTAATGTAGCAATAGCCACCGAAAAGGCATTTAGTGGTGTGGGAATCATTTCAAAAAACGGATTCAACATCCCTGGCGTGGCAATATTTGAATTTTTCATCTCTAAAATCCAAGCAGCTTGCCCTAAATAACACAAAATCAAGGTTATTTTTACATAAGGCCAACTTGCATGAATATTCCCTTTGCCAACATGCCCCAAATCACTATAAAGCGCTTCTGCACCAGTTGTCACAAGAAAAACCGAACCAAGTATAAAAATGCCTGCTTGGTTATTAGGACTGGTGAGCAATTGAAGCGCATAAACAGGATTAAATGCACGAAGAATCGACAAATCTCTAGTTAAGTTAAATAATCCTACCAAACCAATAAAAGTAAACCAAAAAAACATCACCGGTCCAAAGAGTTTTCCAACTTTATAAGTACCAAAGCGTTGAATAGCAAACAAAAAAGCAATAATCGATAAAGTAATAATAACAATAATATCTTGCCCTTCACCAAACACCTTGACAAATTGTGGCACTCCTCGTAAACCTTCAACAGCAGTAGTGACCGTTACAGCAGGCGTTAAAGCACCATCAGCTAATAAAGCAGCCCCACCAATCATCGCAGGTAAAATCAACCACCGACTCATTTTGCGCACCAAAGTATAAAGTGAAAAAATCCCACCTTCTCCGTGGTTATCCGCATTCAAAGCAATCAACACATATTTTAAAGTCGTTTGAATGGTTAACGTCCAAATGATTAAAGAAACCGCGCCTAAAATAAAAGACTCGCTGACTCGCTCAATTCCACCTTGCCCATCAACAATCGCCTTCATCGCGTACAAAGGACTCGTTCCAATATCACCATAAACAACCCCCATAGCTACGATAAAACCCGTCATGGACCAAGTTTTTTTTGTGTTCGTTTTCATCAATTAATCCCTACTTTCTATCTATAACAATTAAAATAAATTCCTTCATTAATCAGCAAAATTATATGATTATTTACTATTTAAAGCAAACAATAACCTTATTTTATCCAGTTAACGTTTTCATTAATGAGATGAATTGATTACAATAGAAGAAAGTTGAGAAAAGAGGTTGAGAGTCTTTGAAATATATTTATTTAACACTTGCGTTTTTCTTCTTAGGTTTAGCAATTTTCGGTGTGGCACTTCCAGTTTTACCAACCACCCCTTTTTTATTGTTAGCTTCTTTCTTTTTTGCGAAAGGTTCAAAACGATTTCATCAATGGTTTATGAAGTCATGGATTTATAAAAAATATTTGACCGATTATTTACAAAAAGGCGGAATGTCCAAGGCAACCAAACTAAAAATCCTTCTCATTTCAACACCTTTAATGATTACAGCAATTTTTCTAGCACCCATTTGGCATGCACAAGTAGCAATTATTGGAGCAATTGTGGTGAAATATTGGTATTTTTTGTTTCGGATAAAGAGTTTATGATTTTTCTTGAGAATTTTTTGATGTTTGCCTTAGTGTTTTTTGACGAAGATTCGGATTATTTAGCAATAGGTTTGACTTGCTAGAACACTTTCTTTAGTACAGCGTAATTGATTTGAAGTTTGTGAATTACTAGGACGCTAAGGCGTTCTTCACTTACGAGTTTTCGGCTGGCTTGGCTCGGAGCGTGGGTGGTTTACCTTGCCGTAGCCCCAAAGGACGACAATGCGCACTAGTCAGAGTTGACGCTTCAGCGTTTACTCTGACTTGTAGGCTTGCGAGATGGAATAACTTTTCAAGCGCCCTTCTTGAAAAGTTATGGAATCGGTCCGGC
>JAITWV010000075.1 GCA_031285105.1 Streptococcaceae bacterium
AGCGCAGAGCCAAGCCAGCCGAAAATTCGCAGTGTTGAAATTCACAAGCTTCGCTTTTTTAGAATGTAAAATCAATTACGCTGTACTAAAGCGATTGTTTTCTTAATTATTAATCGAAACCAATATTATTAATTAAATGCGGCAAATTCAAATTTTCTTCCAACGATTTACGATACATAATCAACTATTTTGTTATAATCTAAAGTAGACAAAAACAAGTACGAAAAAAAGTAGGTGAATCATGCAGATAAACAATTCAATCTTAGGGCATTTAAAAGGTGTTGGACCTAAAAAGTCTGAAAATTTAGCAACCTTAGGACTTCTAACAGTCGGTGATTTGTTATTTTATTTCCCCTTTCGCTATGATGATCTTTCGCAAAAATCCTTGAATGAATTAGCAGACGGCGAAAAAACGACTTTAAAAGGTTGGGCGGTTAGTGAGCCTGCGGTAACTTATTTTGGTAAACGTAATCGCCTAGTCTTTCGCTTAAATGTTGATGGGTATGTGGTGCAAGTGATTTTTTTTAATCAACATTATCTTAAAAGTAAAATTCATGGTGGTGATGAAGTATCCGTTTATGGCAAATGGGATGCGGGAAAAAAGCAATTAACAGGGATAAAACTGCTAGGAAGTAAAAGTGAAGACCAAGAATTTGAGCCAATTTATTCTGTGAATAAGTCAGTGAAACAACGAGATATTGTTAATTTAATTAAAACGGCAATTGAAGTTGGTTATTTAGAAACGATTGAAGAAAATTTGCCACTTTATTTGCGAGAAAAATATCGCTTAATTGGCAAAAAACAAGCTGTCTTAGCCATGCATTTTCCAAAAGACAATCAAGAATACCTAGAAGCCCAAAGACGATTTAAATTTGAGGAATTTTTTTATTTTCAAATGCGCATTCAATCGTTACGTAAATTAGAAAAAACGCAAGCAGTAGGTAATGTTATAAAATATGACATTGATAAACTAAAACAATTTACCCAAACTCTCCCATTTGAATTAACCAATGCCCAAAAAAGAGTCACCAACGAAATTGTCGGTGATATGCGTTCTAGTACTCACATGTTACGACTTTTACAAGGAGATGTGGGAAGTGGTAAAACGATTATCGCAGCGATTGCTATGTATGCAAGTACAACTGCTGGTAAACAAAGTGCATTAATGGTGCCAACGGAAATTTTGGCGGTACAGCATCTGGAAAGTATGCGAGAGCTTTTTAAGGAGTGGGACGTCACACTAGAAATTTTAACTGGTTCAACAACGACTGCTCAAAGACGAGAAATCTTAGCCAAATTAGCAAGTGGTGAAATTGATATTTTAATTGGCACTCATGCGTTATTTCAAGATGGTGTGGATTTTCATGATTTAGGATTAGTTATTGTGGATGAACAACATCGATTTGGGGTCAATCAACGAAAAAAATTCCGCGAAAAAGGGCAAAATCCAGACGTTTTATATATGACTGCAACTCCCATTCCTAGAACCTTGGCGATTAGTGTCTTTGGTGAGATGGATGTATCAATTATTGATGAAATGCCTGCTGGGAGAATTCCGATTTTAACTAAGTGGATTAAACATGAGCAATTGGAAACGGTTTTGAATTGGTTAAAAACTGAAATTGCTAAAGTTAATCCAATTAATGCTAGTGATATTGCTCATTTAGAAACTGAAAAGAAATTAAGTCAAATTGAAAGTTATATCGTTAACAGTGAAACAGATCACTTAGAATTAATTAAACCTTTACTAAAAAAAGGTTATACATTAGATGATGTTTTCCACGGTTTATTATCAATGCAATTTGATAAAGTAGCTACACAACAAGCAACTGCTCAAGATGCTGAAGGTGAAGTTAGATTATTTGTTAACTTAGGTAAAAAAGATCGTGTTACTAAAAAAGACTTATCACAAATCTTTAACTTAGGAAAAGAAGAAATGTTTGATATTGATATTAAAGCAAGTTTTACTTTCTGTACAGTTAATGTAAACAATATAAATCAATTAATTTCTAAAGTCAAAAAACAAAAATTCAACAAACGTGCTTTAAATGTTGAAATTGCTAATAACTAATCTTTACAAAGGGGTTTTGTGTATGAAAGGATTAAAAATCTTTGCTGGATTCTTAGCAATCCTAGCCATTATTTATGGTGCTGGTTATTATTATACTAGTACTAATGTTCTACCAAATACTAAACTATATGGTCATGAAGTAAGTAGTATTAATAAAGAAAACGTTAAGCAACTTATGAGTGAACAAACAATTACCTTAAAAGTAAGAGATGAAAGACAAACTATTGATATTCCTTTAAGTGAATTAGACTTCTCGATAAAGAATATCGATACTCTTACTCAAGATATAGTTGCTGCTCAAAAACCACTTAAGTGGCCTTTAGCGCTTATCAATGGTCAAGACTTTGAATTGGTTAAACTTGATGTATCTGAAGATAGTTTTAACAATGCTATTAAACATTTTGATGTTTTAGTTAACACTGGTCTTAA
>JAITWV010000146.1 GCA_031285105.1 Streptococcaceae bacterium
CGAGCCAGTCCGCAGCCCATATACGAAAACTCGTAAGTAAAGAACGCCCTTGCGTCCTAGTATTTCACAAACTCCAATTAACTTACGATGTACTAAAGTGATTGTTTTTATATTAATCAAAATCAACACTATTGACTAAATGAGCTTAAAATTTAAAACATCTACCGTTATATTAACATTTATTATATAGTAAAGTATAGTAAAATCAGATTGCCTATTTTAGAATACGCTATAGCAAAATCATCCATTTGCTATAGCGAATTTACTTTTTTGCTATAGCGTTTTTTCCGTTCCTAAAACACTTTGAGATAACTCATGAACCTTTGCTAACAAAATCTCACGTTCATTCATTAATTCTCCTTGCACAACTAATGACTCAATTTGATTTAACATGACCCCTAACCATGCACCTGGTTTTTCATTCAACAAAGTTAAAATATCTTTTCCGCTAATCATTAAATCAGCTTTCGAATGAATTGACAGTTTTTCATATAAACTAAGTACGCTATCGATTGAGTATTCTTGCATAAACAACGCGCGTAATTCTTCTGCTAATAACGCTTCTTCTTTGGTATATTTATATAACCCTACTTGATTCCATGAATGTTGAGTACGAAATTGAAAAGCTGAAAAAATATTCATCGCCTTTTTCATTACCGCATTGCTTTCTTTCCATGCACGTAAGAACTCACGCATTTCCTCTTTTTTTAAGCCAAGTATAAATGCCACCAATGCCCAAATTTGTGCTTCATCAATTAAACGATTAGACGGTAAACCTGCTAGTCTTAACAAGGCTTCTTTATTTTTCAATGTAAGTTGTGGTAAATATAAATAAGCATTTGACTCAATTATTGCCATCAAGCCACGTTTGCGATTTTTTCCTTGCATCAATTTAATAAACTCAATAGTGATGCGTTCAACCGAGATTTTTTCTAATAATTGTGCATGTTGTTTCATCGCCAAAAATGTTTCTTCTTCAATCTCAAAGTCAAGCTGAGAAGCAAATCTTGCCGCACGCATCATTCTTAGTGCATCTTCAAAAAAGCGCTCCAAACCCGAACCGACTGCCCGAATTTTGCGATTTTTCAAATCATTTTGCCCATCAAACTCATCAATTATTTCCTTATTTACATTCAAAGCCAACGCATTAATCGTAAAATCACGGCGTTTTAAATCTTCTTTTAAAGAACGCACAAACTCTACCTTATCAGGCCTGCGATAATCTTGATAAGTACTTTCGGTTCTAAAGGTGGTAATTTCATATTCTTCTTCGTTAAATAAAACCAATACCGTTCCATGTTCAATGCCCACATCAACGGTTCTTGGGAAGATTTCTTTAATCTCACTTGGAAAGGCACTGGTTGCAATATCTACATCATGAATGGGCTTGTCTAATAAAATATCACGCACACTGCCTCCAACAAAATAAGCTTCATAGCCCTTTTGTTGCAGTTTTTCTAATACAGGCAATGCTTTGATAAACTCTTTTGGCAAATGACTTATCTTCATTTTATCCATCCACCCTTTCGTAGCGATTTTTGTCACGTTTATTGAATTTTTCCATGTCTTTACTAAAACTTTGAGTTAAATCAATTCCTAATGAGTTCGCAAAAATTAAGACGTTTACAAATACATCGGTTAATTCTTCTTCAATGAAACCTTCTTTTTCAGTTGATTTTTTTTGCTTTTCACCATGAACATGCATCACTTCTCGGCTTAATTCACCCAATTCCTCTGTTAATCTTGCTAATTGCGATAAAGCAGGGAAATACCCTAACTTAAACTGTCCAATATATTCATCTAATTCTTGTTGCATACTTTTTAAAGAACGTTCTTCAAATTGCTCAAATGACATTTTATACCCCCAAGTGAAAATTTTATTAAAATAATATTTGTTTTTAATGGTTTTTCTGATAGACTTCGATAGTACATTAAAATCGAAAGGAATTACCCATGAAAAAATTATCTTTACTTATTGGAACACTTGCTTCTATTTTACTTCTAAGTGCTTGTACTGGCAACAACAATGCCACAACAAGCGACACTTCTTCTTTACCTGAAACACAAGATTTGCCGACTTTAAGAATTGGCATGTTGCCTGCTGAAAATCATATTCCCTTTATTTTAGCTGATGAGCGTGGGTGGGATGAAAGCAATGGTGTGAACTTAGAAATCGTGAACTTTTCTTCGCCTCGTGAGCGTGATGCCGCACTTGCAGCTGGTGAATTAGATGGTGTTTCAACAGACTTAATCGCTGTTTCAATCGCTCAACAAGCTGGTAGTAATCTTCGTCCAGTAAGTTCAAGTCATGGCAATTTTGTCTTGATGGCAGCTGATGAGTCGATTCAATCTCCAGCTGACTTAAAAGGAAAAAATGTCATTTTAGCTTCAAATGCTGGCCCAGAATATGCCGTTGCGATGATGTTAGCCTCTGCTGGTTTAACGCTAGACGATATTAATGTAATGGAAATCCCGCAAGTGCCTGCTCGTTTAGAATTACTACAAAATGGTCAAGCCGATGCCGCAATTTTACCAGAACCATTTGGTACGATTGCCACTGCTCAAGCTTTGCATGAAGTTTCATCTACTCGTACGCTCGGCTTAAATCCATTTTCAATTGCATTTAAAGATGATGTGATTAATGAAAACAAAGAGGCAATTTTAGCACTTTTTGCAGCATACAACCAAGCAGTAGACTATCTAAATGAAAATGATCAAGCAGAATTTATTGACTTGTTTATCGCATCTGTTGGTTATCCAGAAGAATTGAAAGAAAAAATTACCATTCCGAAATTTACACATATTGTCCAAGTGAAAGAAAGTGATTTTAACTCAGTGTTTGCTTGGTCTCGTGAGAAGGGAATTTATTCTGGCGAACAGTCGTTTTTTGACATCATCAGTAATAACGTGTTTGACTAACCCAACAAGGTTGGCGTATAACGACTCCCCCCTTTTTGTGTTATTCACTCAGCTCAACATCACGAGCAATCGTTGCATCTACACCCTTAACAACTGTTGATAAAAACGCTTGGTCTTCCAATGCCAACAAACCAGCAACTGTTGTGCCACCAGGGGAACTGACACGATCAATTAAACTCCAAGGATTTTCTTTTGACTCTAAAATCATCGCAGCTGAACCTAGTGTTGCTTGTGCGGCATATTCCAATGCTTTTTCTTTTGTCAGTCCATGTTTTACCCCAGCGCGAGCTAAACTGTCAATGTATAAATACGTAAATGCTGGAGAAGAGCCTGCCATTGCAATAAAGGCTGAAAAATCTTTTTCTGGTACAATCCATGCTTTCCCAACACTTGAAAACAAATTCAAAACAAAGTCAATTTGATTTTCACTAGACGCTTCATTACCCGTCACCGCACTTGCACCAAGTCCAATTTGCACATTGACATTTGGCATAACGCGAATAATTGAAACTTTGGGATGCCCCACCATTTCTTCTAGGTTTTCTAATGTTTTTCCTGCAGCAATCGAAATTAACAATAAATCACGTTCCATAATAATTCCCTTGATTGGCTCTAAAA
>JAITWV010000162.1 GCA_031285105.1 Streptococcaceae bacterium
ATATTTTTATGGAAATGGGATAAAGTTTTGAAATATTATCAAGTTTACTTGTGAAATCTTACGGAAAAACAAATAATGACCACTATTCAATTCCCTCAGCAGGTGGGACTTATCCTCTTTCGATGGTACTGATGATTAACAATGTAGATGGTTTAAAGAGGGGACTTTACCAATATTATCCGAACGAAGAAATTATAGTTCCTTTGAAGAATGAAAAATATATTCTATATGATAAGATAACTGCTAATCTTAGTTTTATGAGAGAATGTGTATTTTCAGTCCATATTATAGGTAATCCAGAATTGATATGTTATAAATATCAAGATCGTGGTTATAGATTTATGAACTTAGAGTGTGGGCATTTGGCTCAAAATTTAACTTTGGTAGGAACTACTCTTGGAGTGTCTTCTGTTTGTTCAGGCGGATTTTTGGATGGAGCTTTTATTGAACATCTAAACTCCTTAACAAACAACAATTTACAAGATTATTTATCACTGTATGAAATCTATTTTGGTTACGAGGAACTGTAAACCACAAAAAAACAGTCATTTCTAATCAGCTCAACAATGCTAATTAGAAATAACTGTTTTTTATTAATGCTTTCATGACTCCCTTGCATAAAAGCGTGTTCGTTATCTACATTTATATTTGCGAAAAAAGTTTCATTCCCCAACAAAACTTATTTCAAATTTTTAACTGTAACTCACCAATCCCTTTGTCTTACAAGATATACTATACACGCATTTTGGTTAAAAACTTGCTAAACGACTTTTTTAACGTTCTAGGCGATTGTTTTTACATGTGCTCAATCTTATTGTACAATTACTTATTATTGATGTATTTATTGATGGAAGGAGAAGTTTATGATTAAAGTTGCTATTTGTGACGATAGCGTTCAGCTTGCTAGTAAAGTAGAAGAAATAGTTTTGCAGTATCAATCTTTGCCATTTGATACTGAAGTTTTCACCAACCCCCTAGAATTACTTACATATATGAAAGAGCACCATGTTGAAGTTTTTATTTTAGATATTGAAATGCCTGAAATGTCGGGAATTGAATTGGCGATGGAAATTCGTAAAATCAACCAACAAGCTTTGATTATTTTTCAAACAAGTCATACGGAATTTATGCGTGAAGCGTTTCGGGTACATACATTTGATTACCTAAATAAGCCGGTAACCAAAGAAAAAATGTTTGATATCTTGGAACGAGTAGAAAAATTTTTGGATATGGATGTTTTTACTTTTTCGTTTAACAAGAAGAATTATTCGATTCGTTATAGTACTATCATTTATTTTGAAAAGCAGTTGGCTAGGATTTTTATACATACGATTGACGAAGAAGAAGAGGAGTTGGTTACTAGACTTTATATGAGTGAGCTAATGGAAAAGCTAAATAGTTCATTTGTTCAAATTAGTCGCTCTCATGTGGTCAATATTTCCTTTATTCAAGAAATCGGTAAAGGACAAGTAGTGCTGAAATCAGGAGCAGTTTTGCCAATGGGTCGCACGTTTGAAGCGCAAGCTCGTGAGAAAATCTTGGCGCGTTTGGTAGGTGATTTGTGATGAGTTATACGAGTGTTGCCTTTTTATCATTGGTTGTTGAATGGATGATGGCGCATGTTTTCTTTTCAAAAAAGCTGCATTTTCGTGAGATAAACGTGTGCTTTTATATTCTAGCAAGTTTCTTTGTACTTCTTTATTTTCCCGCCATTCACTTGTTAGGTATTGGTTATGCGGTCTATATTAAGCTGATTTGTACGACGGGTATTCTGCTTTTTATCGGCATGGGCAACAATTTAAACTTTCGTAATTCTTCATTTTGGGTGGTCGCTTTGGTGAATATTTACAAATTAAGTGATTTCATTTCGCTCAGTTTGAACACCACCATCCTTTTTCCGCGTGAAGAATTAAGAGTGACGTATCTTCCATTTTTATTATCTGTTTATTTCATTCAGTATGCGATAAAGATTTTTAGTGTTTTAATTGTGAAAAATTTCGCCTTTGGTCGTGAGATTTTCCCAATCAAAGCGCATTTGCAGTTTAAAGCCGTTTTGTTAGCTTTTTTTGCGGTTTCAATAGTGGTGACTTTTCCGAATGAACAATTTGATTTAGGATTATTAACACCCATTTCTGTGTATGATTTTTTGATTGCGTTTTGCTTTTCTTTTTTGACGATTATTTTATTATATACGTATAAAGATTTGATGAACCATTTTCAAGAGCACATGGAAGTCGAAGTCCAAACCAATGCCTTGACCAATGAATTACGTCGCTTAGAAGAAAGTCATCAGTATGATAAACGTTTACGCGTATTTCGTCATGATATTAAAAACCATTCGCTTGTGCTAACTGCCTTGCTTGAAGAAGGAAAAATCCGAGAAGCCAAGGAATATTTAGCGAATACAACGGATAAAATTCAAGGTGAGGAAGTAAATTATGCCCAAAATTCGATTTTAAATTATGTGTTGCGTCAAAAATTACCACGCGCAATTAAAAACGGAGCAACCATCACCACCGATATTCGTGTACCAGAAGAAAATATTAAAGACGTAGAAATTTTTTCAATTGTTTTAGGAAACTTATTAGATAATGCTATTTCTGCCGTTGAACGATTGCAAAATGACGAAGAAAAGATTATTGATATCAAAATTGTTGAAAGTAATGGCAATTTAATCGTGAAAATTCGTAATACCTTTGATAATCAAGAAATCATTAGCCGAAAAAATCGTAAAGAAGTAGAGGGCATTGGACGAAAAAGTATTCGCAATTTTATTGAAAGCAATAATGGTATTTATCAAGAAAGATTAGAAGGCAATAATATTTATCGTGTGGATATTGTATTGATGAATGTCTATCAATTTGATAAAAAATAACAAACTACTATGCGTGATATATGATCAAATAAAGCTTGATAATTCAATCATTTCACCTTGCTTGAAAAATAGACTAGATTTTCCAAAATTTAGACTAGATTTCAGTAAAAATAGACTAGATTTTTTAAAATTCAGTCTATTTTTGGAATCAATAAAGACAATCGTTCATAAAATAACGCCAACGAAGGCAAATAAAAAGAGAACAGCGATTAAATTGGCTGTTCTCTTTTTCATTTAAATTTCAATTATGATGTTTTTTACGAAAAATTTTGGTGCGAAATTCAATAAGAACAAACAAAAGTGTACCTAAAACAAAGCCGCTTAAACCAATCAAAAACCCAGGCGGTAAATAAGTAAATTCGACCGTATGCTTTCCTGGTGGCAATTTAACGGTTAAAAAGCCATTGCTAAAAGGGATAATTTCTAATTTTTTGCCATCAACTTTTGCTTGCCAACCTTGATCGTTTGGAATGGTTGTAAATAAAATTGGGTTTTCCTTTGTGGCATTCACTTCAAACGTTGCGCTACGATTGCCTTTTTTGACAATTGCACGATTTGCTTGAATCCGATCAAGGGAGCGCTGAAAGGCAGCAACGTCGGTTAATAAAATCTGTGGTTCAATCAAATTGATGATTTCACTATTGGTAAATTGGACTTCAAAGCTAATTTCACGCCCCTCAGGGAAAAAGCCAAGATTATAATATTGACCGGTAATGTTCATTTGTGAAGAAGTCGTCCGACCATCAATCACAATCGTAACATTACCTAAATTGTTGCGATTCGTCGGAAAAAGACTAATTGCTGCTTGTTTGCCTGCTGGAATCATTACTTTATAGGTAATACTTTTCATTGATTGACTGATTTTTGGTTCTAGTCGAATTCGATTCGGTGCAGGATTGACGATGGTGACATTTTCACTAGCAAGAACTTCTGGGCTAATAAATGAAAAGTAATCTTCTTGATCATTTGCTAACGTATTAAATAAATGACGCTGACTTAATAAGTTGTCTTGCGTGTCCAATTTAAAATGCTGAATGTTTTCATTTGTCATAAACCCAAGTGAAAAGGCATTTTTATTTTGATATAAAGTAAATGGACCAGATTGTTTTAGTTCTTCAAAGCCATATTTTGCAACATCTGATTTGGCGATGTTGTATTTCATAGCTACGAAACTATCCATCAAAATTGTATTATTGGCATAACGGATATTTAAATTGGTCCCAGCCGAGCGAAAACCAAGTGTATCTAACAAACTAGATGAGTGACGATTACGCATGGAGCTAAAGAAACTGACATCAGAATAGCCAAAATTCAAGCTATCATTTGGTGAAATCGCATCTAAATTAGACAATCTAAAAAATTCAGGACTTTCTTGTTTCGCCTTATCAACTAGGTTTTGAATATCATCATGTGGGTCAGAAAAAAGAGATCTTGAAGCGTAATTCCAATCATTTAAAATCCCATTAACCATACCATAAGTATTTAAGCCTGACTCAATTGTCACCAAACTTAAAAGCAGAATGACTAGCGTTTTTACT
>JAITWV010000178.1 GCA_031285105.1 Streptococcaceae bacterium
CAAAGTGAAAAAAGCTGGTCTAAACATCAATGTAACCAATAAAGCCATTTCAAATTTAACAGATGATGCCAATACTTTAGTTGTAACCCAAGAAGAATTAGCCGATCGTGCGGCAACTATGGCTCCATCATCAACTCGTGTGGCGGTTTCAAACTTCTTGAACTCACCAAAATACGATGAAATTATCTCAAACTTAACTGGTGCAACTACACAAGCACCGACGCAAACACAAGTAGCTGGTAATGAAATCGACTTAAACACGATTGACGGCATTGTTTTTGCTCATGATAACGAACATCAAGGTTCAGCAACAATGGGTAAAACAACCTTACAAGCAATTTTTGACCGTGCCCATGTAACAACACCAATTTACGAAGCTGAATTTACAACATTAGACTTTTACAATAACAACAATATCGTCATTGTAACAACGAAAGATTTTACACCAACCGCAAAACAATACGCACCAAATGCACAACATTTATCAGTGGATAGTTTAATTACTACACCTGAATACGATAAAATGATCGCAAGAATGGTAAAATAGTTTATAGTGGTGAATCGAGCGTTTTGACTTGATAAAATTTCGCAACAGTGAGGTTCTTCGTTTACGAAGGTTCTCACTTTTGAAAATTTTACTCAAGTCAGCTCGAATGAACCCGGATTAATGTTATTATTAATATAACTAAAAACATTCGAGGTAATCCAAATGCAAGTGACCAGTCGTGAACAAAAATTAATTGATGCTTTATTGAACAATAAAACAATGAGTATTCAAGAAATGTTAGCTATCACTAAAACCAGCAGACGGACATTATATCGCGACTTAGAAGGTTTGCAGCTGTCTCTTCCTAAAGAAGTTCAGCTGCTTTCTTCTAGTTTAGGGTATTTTCTAGAAGGGGATTTGACACTTTTAACACATGCCCAAACGATTGATTGGACGTTTGAAGAAAGGCTTTATGGCGAGTTACTTTTGCTTTTATTTGGGCAAGGTTCGATTAAAGACTTTGATGAACATTTTGGCATCTCTCAACCAACGGCAACGGCTGATTTAAAGATTATCGAGCAAAATTTAAAGGAACTTGGCTTAACCTTATCAAGAGAGTCAGGGCTAAAAGTTTTAGGTGATGAACGATTAATCCGTCAAGTGTTGGTGAGTATCTTAACGAGAAATGTTTCAACGATGACGCTTTTTTCAACTGATTTTAGTAAAAGTAAATGGCTAAGTTTCATGGATACCACTTATTTACAAAAAGTCATTCAAGCATTTTCTAAAGTAGATACCAAAGGAATGTCAGATAAAACGCAGAGCATCTTGATTTTCTTTTTCTTTGTTAGTCTTTTGCGAATGGAAGAAAATCATTTTGTAGAAATCAAGCGTAATACGCATCCAAGTAAATTAGCCTTAGCATTTGTGCAAAAAGTTACCCGAACCTTCACAGGTACCAAATTTACGATTGCGGAGATTACTTATCTGGCTGGCATTGCCGATATTTTACATTTTAGCTCTGGTCGGGATATTTTGTATTTAGAAAAAGTGGATACGGAATTTTCATATAAAATCAGAAAAATTATTGAAGAAGTCGGACAATCACTATCCCTAGCCTTTGAAAAAGACACTACCCTTTATGGTTTGCTTTATACGCATTTAAAAACGACAAATATCTTATCAGAATTGTTTATTGGTAACGAAAAAAATGATTTTGCTAAAAGTATTCAAACAACCAACGAAAAACTATACGAAGCCGTCAATAAAGCATTAACCAAAGCTTTTCATAAACAATTTTCAGCCAATGAACTTGCTTATGTGACCCTACATTTTGCAGCAACTTTAGAAAGAAGTGATTTGGTTTTGCCCTTAAAAGCCGCCTTAATTACGGATAGAGGACAAGTGTATAGTGAATTTTTAGTCAGCAATTTGAAAAAGAATTTCCCATTTGTCAAACAAATCGAAATTATCAAAAGCACAAGCAAATTTAATGAAGCGAGTTTTGATGCTATTTTTTCAACCCAAAGTCATCCAAGCTACATCAAAGTAAACAAAGTGTTAAATCAAGAAAATTTAGATGCCATTCGTCATAGTTTAAGGAAAATTCAACATAACCGCAAACCACGAATATTTGAAGAAGAACCACATGCGTATATGGAATTAACTAGACTTTTTCAAGTAGGTGATCAGATTATTCATGATTTTTCCATTCAAACCTTGAATAATCAAGATAATTTACATGATGTCATTGAAAAAATCGCAACCACTCTGCCATTTAAAGAACAAGAAAAAATTAGCATGGTTTTAGAAAAAAACTTTGAAACCACCCCATTTGGCTTACCTGATACCAATATTGCTTTATTACACGGTGTTTGTGAAAGCATTACACAACCATATTTTGCTATTTTTGATTTACAAAAAAGTGTGCGGGTTCTTTCGATGGATAAAAGTGAAATTCACTCCAATCGGATGCTTTTACTTTTAGCCCCAATGAATGTTGAAAGTGGTGTGCAGTATCTTTTAGGCAAAATATCAAGCTCAATTATTGAAAACAAATTATATACAACGATTTATAAATCAGGAAATGTGGAAGTGGTGACGGAACTTTTGCGACAGATTATTACTGAAGCCATTCAGAATTATGGGAAATAAAGA
>JAITWV010000180.1 GCA_031285105.1 Streptococcaceae bacterium
CATTGATATCGGTGGGCCAAGTATGTTACGTTCGGCAGCGAAAAATCATGAGTCAGTAACGGTTGTTGTTGATCCGAATGACTATGAAAATGTACTAGCTGTATGTCTGAAAACTTTGGCAGCTAATGCACGTCTGGTTTCAAGTGTTGTGCCACCTTTTTCAATCTGCGCTAGTACATTTTCATAGTCATTCGGATCAACAACAACCGTTACTGACTCATGATTTTTCGCTGCCGAACGTAACATACTTGGCCCACCGATATCAATGTTTTCAATCGCTTCATTCCATGATACATCAGGTTTTGAAATGGTTTCTTTAAATGGATAAAGATTCACCACCACATAATCAATTGGACGGATATTTAACTCGTCTATTTGCTTCACATGTTCTGGATTATTTACAACTGCCAAAAGTCCCGCATGGATATTTGGGTGCAAGGTTTTCACACGTCCATCTAAAATCTCAGGAAAACCAGACACTTCACTAATTGCTAAAACAGCTAATCCCGCCTCCTTTAGCAATGAAAAAGTGCCACCTGTTGAAATAACCTCAATATCTTGTTCGATTAACCCTTTTACAAAAGAAACCAACCCTGTCTTATCTGATACACTCACTAACGCACGCTTTTTCATTTCATTATTCCCCTATAAGTTTTTGTAATGTTACTGGATAGAGCTCATGTTCTATTTTGTGGATTTTTTCTTCTAAACTTTCCAAACTATCACGACTAGAAATACTCAATGCCTTTTGCGCGATAATCTTCCCCGTATCCATTCCCTCATCGACAAAATGAATCGTTACACCGGTCAAACGAACCTTGCTGTTATAGGCTTGTTCAATCGCATGTAGTCCTGGAAAATTAGGTAACAATGACGGATGAATATTCACAATTTTGTTAGGATAAGCATTGATTAACGTTGGTCCAACTAACCGCATATAGCCAGCCAACACAAGCCAATCGATATCATATTTATTCAATTGCATCAAAATATCACGTTCATAGGCTGCTTTATTTGGATAATCTTTGGCATGAAATACGAATGTCGGAATATTTTTTTCCTGTGCTTTTTGAATAACTAGTGCATCTTTTTTATCACAAACTAATAATGCAATATTGGCTTGAAGTTCTTTACTTTCAACGATTGCTTGGAAATTTGTTCCTGTTCCTGATGCGAAAACGGCTATATTCTTCATTTGAATCTTACGCCCTCACCTTTTGCTACTCGACCAATTTCAAAAACAGTTTCTCCGTGCATGGTTAAAATTTCTTTTGCCATAGCCACATCCTTTTCATCAAGCGCAATGACCATGCCGATACCCATATTGAAAATGTTATAAATTTCGTCATTTCCAATATTTCCTGCTTCTTGTAAAAAATGAAAAATCTCTGGAATATCCCATGAACCTGTTTGAATGAGCGCCCCTAAACCATCAGGCAACATACGAGGAATATTTTCAATGAAACCTCCACCGGTAATATGTGCCATGCCAGATACTTCCACTTCTTTCATTAAAGCAAGCAAGGACTTCACGTAAATACGAGTCGGCTCTAGCAAAACATCACCAAGCGATTGATTAAATCCACCATAAGTTTCTCGTAAAGACAATTCATTATCAGCAATAATCTTACGTACAAGAGAATACCCATTTGAATGAATCCCACTTGATGCTAACCCAAGTAAGACTTGATTTTCTCTGATTTTTTCACCAGTAACGATGTCTGCTTTTTCAACAACCCCCACTGAAAAACCCGCTAAATCATAATAATCTTCGTCATACATTCCAGGCATTTCCGCCGTTTCTCCACCAATTAATGCTGCACCAGCTTGAACACAACCAACTGATACACCTTTGACAATTGCTTCGATTCTTTCAGGAACTGCTTTACCTACAGCGATATAATCTAAGAAATATAACGGCTCAGCACCTTGAACGACAATATCATTCACGCACATCGCCACCGCATCAATACCGATTGTGTCATGTTTGTTTAACTCAATGGCTAACATTAATTTCGTGCCCACACCATCTGTTCCAGAAACCAATACTGGCTCTTTCACGTTTAATTCACTCAAATCAAACATTCCACCAAACCCACCAAGCGAGGACATCACCCCTTTTCTAGTAGTGGTGGCAACGTGTTTTTTCATGCGCTCAACTGCTTCATAACCAGCGTGAATATTAACCCCGGCTTTTTCATAGGCATTAGACATTGACAAAATCCCCCTTCACTTCCTTTGCAAAATCATATAATTGCGTTGGATAATCCCCATTAAAGTACGCCATCGTCACGCCACCATATTTGGCATCAGGATAAGGACGTCCAATCGAGTCTACCAAACCATCCACACTTAAAAATTCCAATGAGTCAGCCCCAATCATTTCACAAATCTCTTCTTTCGTGTGATTGGCTGCGATTAATTCTTCTTTCGTTTGAATATCAATTCCGTAAAAACACGGATACTTCAACGGCGGACAACCAATCCGCACATGAACTTCTTTCGCCCCAGCTTCACGCAATAAAGAAACAATCCGCTTACTCGTCGTACCCCGAACAATCGAGTCATCAATCATCACGACCCGCTTGCCCTCAACAACCCCACGCACAGCCGAAAGTTTCATTTTGACACCAAGCTCACGCAATTCTTGAGAAGGCTGAATGAACGTTCTTGCGACATAACGATTTTTGATTAAGCCAAGTTCATAAGGAATCCCAGATGTTTCAGCATATCCAATCGCTGCAGAAATCGACGAATCCGGCACACCAGTTACTACATCCGCTTCAACAAACGCCTCTTGTGCCAAAGTTTTCCCCATCTTTTTACGAGCAGTATGCACATTAATCCCTTTAATATTCGAGTCCGGACGAGCAAAATAAATATACTCCATCGCACATATAGCCGGATTGACTTCATTGGTAAACTGCTCACTATGGATGCCTTCATTATTAATTCGCACCATTTCACCCGGTTCAACATCACGAATAAACTTAGCCCCAATCACATCAAAAGCACACGTTTCACTAGCCACCACATAAGCCCCATCAATCATGCCAATCGAAAGCGGACGAAAGCCATTTGGATCAAGTGCGGCAATCATTTCCTCATCAGTTAATAAAAGATAAGCAAACCCACCTTTTACTTGATTTAACGATACTTTCAAACGCTCCATCAAAGTTTCTTCACTATTTTGCGCAATTAAATGAGCCAAAACTTCCGAATCAGAACTGGAAGCAAAAATCGTTCCCTTATTTTCTAGCTCACCTCTTAATGTCTTTGAGTTAATCAAATTCCCATTGTGTGCCAAAGCCATCGAATGATTTTGAAAATGGAATAAAAACGGTTGAACATTGCTTAATTCATTGCCACCAGCTGTTGAATAGCGGACATGACCGATTGCTGCTTCTCCAGTTAATTTGGCTAATTGGTTTTGACCAAAGACATCCGCAATTAAACCTAATCCACGATGCCCTCTTAATTCCTTGCCTTCTTTGACAACAATTCCTGCACCTTCTTGCCCGCGGTGTTGGAGCGAATGCAGTCCGTAATAGGTTAATTGTGCTGCATCTTTATGACCCCAAACGCCAAAGATACCACATTCTTCATTAAGTCCTTTAATTTCTTTAAGCAAAATAGCCTCCCATTAGTAAATATAATTTTATTAATATCTATTTAGTACATCGTAATTGATTTGGAGTTTGTGAAATGAGTAAGACTTTAAGGCTTTATTCATTTACGAGTTTTCGCATTTGGGCTGCGGACTGGCTCGAGGCGTATGGCTGCTGTGGCGAGACGGAAGCAGCTTTTTTGAAAAGAAAGGCACTTTTCAAAAAATCTCATTCCTTAATCGGCTAGGGGTTTTCTA
>JAITWV010000252.1 GCA_031285105.1 Streptococcaceae bacterium
AATTGATACATTAAAGCATTGTAAGGATTATTTTTCACCCCCAATTTTAGCATTTCATCAGCTTCTGCTATTCGCTCTTCTTGTAAATATGCTTGAGCTAGATAATATTGCGCGATTTCATATTCTGGATTTTGTTCCATTAATTTTTCTAAATACTGAATGACTTTTTGATAATCTTTCAGTTGAAAATACGCAAATCCTAATTGATACAATAAATCATCAGTAGGATGAGCTTGTTGTTGGTAAGCAGCCTCCAAAAATTCTATACCATGTTCTAAATGCCCGTCATATAAGTAACTCGTGCCAATGCGTTCGTAAATCGAAATACCGGTTTGTTCTTGGATTTCCAGTGCATTTAACGTAGCATATTCTTTTACTGCCTTCTTATATTGACCGATGGAATAATACAACTCAGCTAAGGCAAAGGTAACTAACGGCTCATCTGGTGCTAATTTTCTTGCTTCTAGTAATTTTGCTTCACTGACTTCAGGGATTTCTAGTAGTTGATACAAATCAGCCATACTTACTAAAGCGGCTAGATAACTTGGTGAATCGTTTGGAATTGCTTCTAATTCTTCAAACCCTTTATCTATATCGCCATTATCTACAGCAATTTGTGCCAAAGATAAATGCAATTCATGATACTCTGGGTGTTGTTTAAGCAAGCGTTCATAAATTGTTTGGGCGTTTTCAATAAATCCTAAAAACTCTAATTCTTGCCCTAAACTGATTAGTGTTTCATCATCATCTGTAGTTAAAGCTTTTTGAAAGTAATCTTGTGCTATTTCTAATTCTTGATTTTCTAAAGCTTCTAACATCTTTTCACTATTGGTCATTTTTTTCTCCTTGTCATATACTTATCTTAAATCTACCTTATTTAGCCAATTTTTCAAAGTAAAAAGGGTTGTTTGACAACTAAAAACACACATACTTTCATTTAAAGTACATGCGTTTTTAGTTATTCATAAATCATTAAAAATTTGGGGTAGATAACCTTATCTAGCTCTTTCATTACCTGTAAAAGATCATCTTTGGTTTTGATGATACTTTCTAGGTAACTAACGACGTTTAATGATTGTTCATTTGTTTGTAAAAAGGGTACTTGAAGGGAATATTCGTCGTTTTCTAATGGCTTTAAATATTCTAATTCCACTAAACTTTGTAAGAAAATATCACTTCTTTTGCTTTTTATAATTGGTTTATCCAAAAATTTCAACAACCAAATGCCATAAGTTTTTAAAGTGTAATCTGGTGAAGCATCACCAAGTAAGTCATAAACTTTTTCTTGTTGGCTTGATAAAGGTTTTTCATGGGCTACATTTTCAAAATAATTCCCAATTGTATTTTTGATATGTGCGATATCTGAAAAAGAATAAAAATATAATAAGCCATTTGGCGCATTCATGACTTGAGTAATAGGAAAGGCATTCATTTTTTCTTCTAATTGTGAATTTTTTTCAACAAATAACGCCTCTTTAAAAGTTAACGGATGCTTTTGCAAATAATCAAATAGCCCTAATGTCCAGGATTCTTTGGAAAACTTATCAATACTCACTTGTATTGCCTTAGTTTCTTTCCAAGTACTTTGAGGCTTCATCAAAATGCTATATCGACGATCTTTTCTAGCCACAATTCCTAAATCAATCATGGTATCTAACATTCGTTCCATCTTTACATCAGAAATGACTTGTTTAATTTCTCGTAACATAACTGGTTCATGAGCAAAGATATAGGTATATAATTGCTCAAAAAGAGAATTATTGATTAAACGTCGCCATTGTTTTGCTTCATTTTGTGGATAATAAATCGAAAAATTCATAAACACGCTCCTCCATTTAAACTAGGAGTATCATACCACAATCTTATAGACTTTCTTGTATAAAAGAGTTAATTCATTTAATAAATACTCTGGGTTTAAATTCTCACCAGTGGCTTCAAATAACACATCTTTTGGTTTTTTGCTTGCACCGTAGACACGCACTTTTGTATCTAACCAGTGTTTGATTGCTTGATAATCCCCAGTTGCTAAAGCGTCATCGAAATTCAACTCTTGACTCATCGCATGTTTCATTTGTGCAGCATACATAAATCCTAAAGCATAACTAGGAAAATAGCCAAACGCTCCTCCAGCCCAGTGAATATCTTGTAAAATACCAACTAAGTCATTTTCAGGACGAACACCTAAATACTCTTCATATTTATCATTCCAAAGTTGAGGCAAGTTTTCTAGACTTACACCATCATTAAAAATCGCCTTTTCAATTTCATAACGAATAATGATATGCAAGATATAAGTCAATTTATCAGCTTCCACCCGAATCAATGAGGACTCACTTTTGTTTAAAGCATTAAAAAAGTCCGTTAATTCGATATCATCAAATGTGCCACTTGTCATTTCTTGGAAAATTGGGTATTGCACTTTCCATAAATTTTCATTTGAACCAATCATAATCTCTTGGAATAAAGACTGCGACTCATGCATGCCCATACTCATTGAATTACCAAGCGGAGTATAAGTAAATGCTGCATTCACATTTTGCTCATACTGCCCATGTCCTTGCTCATGTAGAACACCAAAAACACCATCTTGGAAATTATCTTCTTTCCAACGTGAAGTTAAGCGAGCGTCATTGATATTAAAACCAGACATAAACGGATGCACACTTTCATCTAAACGACCACGGGTGAAATCAAAACCTAGAGAACTTGCCAGTTGTTTAGCAAAAGCAATTTGAACTTCTTTTGCGACCGGACGATGTAAAAACTCAGTTTTAGGCATAGTCCCATGTTCTTTAAGTAATTGCACAATCGACAGAATGCCCATGCGCACTTTACCAAAAATATCATCCAAAATTTCAACACTCATCCCTGGTTCATATTGATTTAACAAGACATCATAATTGGTTGCTTCATCTTTTTTCCAATAAGTAATAAATTGACGTTGAAACTCAATGATTTCTGATAAAGAGTCTTTAAAACCAGTAAAATCTTTTTGCTCACGTGCCTTCATCCAAGAAACATAAGCTTTAGAAACTGCACGATTGTAATTTTCATAATCTTTTGCTGGTAATACAGACGTTTTTTCATATTCTTCAAGAACTTTTCCAAAAGTCATTTTACCTAAATCGGATAGCTCTTGTGGTGCTTTTTTGAATTCACTTAACAGTTGAGTCATCTCCGTGCCTGTCATACGTTCAAAGACCAATTGACTTAAAAAAGTCTCTTGTTCTGAGCGAAAATCACTAGCTGTTTGAGGCATTAGCGTTTGTTGGTCCCAACCAGTTAACGCTAAAGTTGCTTGTAAAAGTTGAATTTCTTTTACTAATTGCATAAATTGTTGTTCTTTCATTTTTCTTCCTCCATTTTTTCCTTACTATTTATGCAATTAGTAAAAGAAATTCAACTTTTACAAGCAACTTTAGCGTTAACTGGTTGGGACCAACAAACGCTAATGCCTCAAACAGCTAGTGATTTTCGCTC
>JAITWV010000272.1 GCA_031285105.1 Streptococcaceae bacterium
CTAAAGTAGCCAATCAAATCACAACTTTCTAAAAAATCTACCACTTGTAAGTCACGATGCGAGATAATGTAATTTTTCCCACCACTTGCAACTACTTGTTTTAGTGTTTCTTTGGTATCAGAAAACATTACTGGATTTTCTTGCATTGGTGTTTCAATCTCATGATATCGTTTTAAAAATTCATCTTGTTTATCTCCCATGAAATAGCGTGCTGCAACAGGTGTTGATTTTTCCTTTAGTAACTCAAAAATTTTTTGTTCGTCTGGTGTTTGCCCAAATTCGCTTAATGTTTGGGCAAAGGCTTTCACACTAGTAGCTGTTGTATCAAAAAGCGTGCCGCCAATATCCCAAATAAAATACTTAAACTTCATATTTTCACTTCTTCCTACGTTTCATATCTTAATTATAGCAAAGATTGCGGTTTGAAGAATGAATTTGCTAACAAAAAAAGACCTCAAGCAAGTGCTCAAAGTCTTTCATATTTTAAGTTAGATTAAAATGACGCAACGTCAACTTTAACACCAGGGCCAAATGTTGTTGTTACGGTAACATTTTTCATGTAAACGCCTTTAGCAGCTGATGGTTTCGCTTTTAACATTGTTTCATGAATTGTCTTGAAGTTTTCTACTAATTTTTCAGTTTCAAATGATACTTTACCGATTGGTGCGTGGATGTTACCAGCACGGTCAACACGGTAAGTAACTTTACCAGCTTTAACTTCTTCGATTGCTTTAGTAACGTCCATAGTTACAGTACCAGTTTTAGGGTTAGGCATTAATCCTTTAGGTCCTAATACACGTCCTAAACGACCAACAACTGCCATCATGTCTGGAGTTGCAACAACCACGTCAAAGTCAAACCAACCTTGAGAGATTTTTTGAACTGTTTCTTCATCACCAACGTAATCAGCACCAGCAGCCTCAGCCTCTTTAGCTTTTTCACCTTTAGCGAATACTAAAACTTTTTGTGTTTTCCCTGTACCGTTTGGTAAAACTACTGCTCCACGAATTTGTTGGTCAGCTTTTTTAGGGTCAACGTTTAAATTGTATGCAACTTCAACTGTTGCGTCAAATTTTGCGAAGTTTAATTCTTTTGCTAAAGCTACTGCCTCTTCAACAGAATATACTTTAGTTGCGTCTACTTTTTCTAAAGCAGCACGTAATTGTTTGCTCTTTTTAGCCATTTTTGTATTTCCTCCTAGTAATGTGGTATAACGATTTCTCTCCCACATGATTAAACCATTTCTAGTTTAATCAACTGCGTTTAAGTGGGACTTTTAAGGGGTAGAATGAATTAACCTTCTACTACGAATCCCATTGAACGTGCAGTACCTTCGATCATACGCATAGCTGACTCAACGTTAGCAGCGTTTAAATCTTCCATTTTTAATGTAGCGATTTCTTCAACTTGTGCTCTTGTTACTGTAGCAACTTTTTTCGTATTTGGTTCGCCTGATCCTTTTTCCACTTTAGCAGCTTTTTTCAATAAAACTGGTGCTGGTGGTGTTTTAGTAATGAATGTGAATGAACGGTCTTCATATACTGAGATAACAACAGGGATGATTAATCCAGCTTGGTCTGCTGTACGAGCATTAAACTCTTTAGTGAAGCCCATGATGTTCACACCTGCTTGACCTAATGCAGGACCTACTGGTGGAGCTGGAGTTGCTTTACCTGCAGGGATTTGTAATTTAACGATTTTTTCTACTTTTTTAGCCACGAAAATACCTCCTATAAGTTCTCGCGCGCGGTTAATGGAGTTGAGATTTCTCCTCCCACGTTTGTACATATTAAACATACCTCGATATCATACAAAAAATCCCTTTAGATTGCAAGGGATTTATCGAAATTATTAAGATTTTTTCTAACTTGAACCTGTTTTTCTTGGTCCATTAATAGATGATTTGCGATTGTTTGATTTTGTTGCTGAAATGTTTTTTGCTCCTTGATTGTTACCTGCCTGAAAACCACCTTTTGCTTGACGGATTTGCTCCAACTTTTCTTGAATTTCTTTACGTTTTTTGTTCATATAAAAAATTTTCCTCTCTTTGATTTTTACATAAGTAGATACATAGCAATGACACCCATCGTATTATACAAAAGATGAATGGTTATCGCTACTTCTACTTGACGTGTTTTAAGATAACAGGTGGCTAAAACAACACCTAATCCACCATATAAAACAAATGAACCAATATCTGTTGGCGTGTGAGCTAGGGCAAAAATAAGTGAGCTGATGATAAGACCAAGCATTGGTTTATTTTTGAAAAATGATTCGATGATCCCTAAACGAAAAAGAATTTCTTCCATAATCGGAGCCCCTACACCAGCTAATAACCACATTAAACTCATTGGTGTTTGAGCAGCCATCAAATCAATTGCTTCTTGATTGACCGTATTACTTACATCTTGAATGCTCATAATCATTGAGCCTAACATTGCTACACCGTAACAAGCGACAAAGCCAATTAAAATAATTTTCCAATTGTCTTTAATAATACTCAAATGAAACTGGGCATCAAATCGCTTTTTCCCCCAACGAATGAACAAATAAACAACCGCCAAAAAGACAATCACTGTAATAAGAAGTTGTATAAATGAAAAATCCGCTCCACTTTGGTTATTTAACGTAATAAATGCCATCAAAAAAGCCATCGGCACCTGTGTTAGTAAAAAGAAACCAATTAATTTTAAACCATCAATTATTGCTTTTTTCATAATATCCCCCCGTTTTCTAGTATAATAATAGCACAACGAACAAAAAAAAGAGAGGGTAACCATGAAAATAAAAGTATATACAGACGGCGGTTCACGCAATACAGGAAATGTTAAAGGTGGAAGTGTCAAACCAACCGATAAAGCAGCATGGGCGTATTTAATTGTGACAGAAAAAGGGGAACAATTTTCAGCTAGTGAAGGAAGATTGGGCGCAACCAATAATCAAATGGAAATCACTGCCGTTTTAATGTCTTTGCGCGAACTTTACAAAAAAGGACTACAAAATGAAGAAATTCTTTTAGTAAGTGATTCACAATACGTTTTAAAATCAATCCAAGAGTGGCTTCCTGGTTGGAAGAAAAATGGTTGGAAAAATAGTTCAAAAAAAGAGGTCAAAAACAAAGATTTATGGATTCAAATTGATAAAGCATTGCCTTATTTTCCAAATATTACGTTTCAATGGACAAAAGGGCATGCCGAAGATATCGGAAATAATTTTGTGGATGCGTTGTTAAATGAAACGATGGATAAAATGTAATTGGGGTTTGAAATATTTCAACGCACCTTAAGATTTATTTAAAACAATCCTTCCACCTTTAGCGTGACTTTTATTAATTTGTAATATATCAGATTATTTCAAATTTAAAAGCAATCGTTTCCAATGCTTTAAAGATAATAAGTAACTATGTATAAAATCATCGCAATTATTTCACATGACACAATTGAGACCACACTTTTATTTAGTTGCAATAAAATTGAAAAGTATATTACAGTAAAATTCCACTCCTTATGTTATGATTTTAGATGTCATTTCAATAAAACTATTCAAGTCATAAAAATCGGGAGGACTTATGAACAAGAAATTTACAAGTATTATCTTACTATGTACCTTAACAATTTCAGCGGCAATTGCACCAATAACTGCCTTTGCTGATGATTATAGCTCACAAATCGAACAAAAAAATAGCGAATTGGCATCTATTCAAACACAAGAACAAGAAGCTCAAGCACAAGTAGATGCTCTTCAAAGCAAAGTAGACTCAATTACAGCTAAAATGGAAGAATTAAAAGCTGAAAATGCCAAACTTGAAGCTGAAAAAGAAAAATTTAATACCCAAGTTGCTAAATTAAATACGGCTATTGAAAAACGTAATGAGACAATTGTTTCTCAAGCTAGAAATATTCAAACCAATGGTTCTGGAACGAATCTTTTAGATGTAGTAATGGGTTCAAAATCTTTATCAGAAGCTGTTTCACGTATTCAGGCAATGAATAAATTAAACGCGGCTAATAAAGATTTATTGCAACAACAGATGAAGGATAAAGAAGCACTTCAGGCAAAAATTACCGAAAATGCCAAGCAAACCAAAATAATTTGGGATAATCAAGCAAACTTAACGCAACAACAAAAAGACTTAGCTGACCAACAAGCGCAATTAAAAGCTGCACAACTTGGTCTACAAGCAACTCGTGCAAAAACTACGTCTGAGCGCGATTCTTTAGTGGCAAAACAACAAGAAGCGCAAATTGCTGCTCAAAAATTGGCACAAGAACAAGCTGCACAAGCTCAAGCACAAAAAGCCGCACAAAAGTTAGCTGACGAGGCGGCAAAAAAAGCAGCTGATGAAGCTACACAAAAGTTAGCACAAGAGCAACAAAATAATGTGAACGCACAATCTGAGGTAAGTGTACCAACTCCTTCTCCAGCTGCTCCTTCACAACCAGATAACAACAACTCAGCCAACAACAATACTGTTGCTTCGACGGATGATAGTTCATCAAATAACAATAATAGTGGTTCTACAGATAACAGTTCTTCAAACAACAATAGTGGTGGTTCTACGGATAATAACAATTCTTCAAATAACAATGTTGGTGGTGGAAATGTGGGTGGTCAAACATCAATCAATCCATACCCTGCCGGTCAATGTACAGCGTTTGTATGGCAATATTTCCATGATATGGGTGTACCAATCCAAACTTATATGGGAAATGCTGGGGATTGGGTAGTTTATGCAAACTCAGGAGCTGCTGCTGGAACAATCGTTGTTTTCCCTCCTGCTGGGGATAATGGCGGTTACGGACATGTGGCGGTTGTAACTTCTGTAAATGGTGATGGAACAATGAATATTATTGAAGGAAACTACTTAGGAATCTGGGGACATACACGCACTGTTTCCATTTCTAGTGCTTCTGGTTTTATTCGCCCATAAGTAAAATGAGGAGGCTGGGGCAAAACTCTGAATACGTAGAAGAAAAACGAACGTTCAAGCACTAGCACAAAACTTCAATCGCAAAAACCTCCCAAAATCTATCTTTGATGATAGATTTTGGGAGGTTTTTACATTATTCGACTGAAAACTATA
>JAITWV010000354.1 GCA_031285105.1 Streptococcaceae bacterium
AAGAAACAATCAGGAAACGTTGGAAGAAGAACAGCCTTTGTTTCAATCTACCACTGTTCGTACTCCTGAAAAGAGATTTAAATATAATAGTCTTTCAAGGCTGATAAGTAATCTGATGAAAAAGGCAGAAATTAAAAGTCCACGCATCACAGCTCATTCTTTGAGGCATACGACAGCAACACTGAATATTATCAATGGTGGAACGTTGGAAGAAACACGAGACCTACTAAGACACGAAAGTTTCGAGACCACGAAAAGATATTTGCATCATGTGGATGCTATAACTAATCAGTCGAGCAATCGTGTAAATGATCTGCTGGATATAAAATCAAAATAAACCAAAACATAAAATAACACTATTTGGTTTTATTAAGTAAAAAGTAGCATCTACTCAAAAGCATCGAGGGTATTAAATTCAATATTGATTTTGAGCCTCGATGCCACTTTTAAAAAGTCGATGTGATATAATCTCCCTTATGTAACATCATTAAATCTTAATAAACCAAATGAAATTCTTAAATATTTATACCATACTGAATAAAAAAGAAGAAGAAGACAATAAGTAAAATAACAAGAAGGATTAGGATAAAAAAATGGAAAACGGTGCAAAAAATGAGCTGGACTAAATTGAATTTTAAGACGATGAATACTTCTATTAACAGGGATTTTGGCAAACATTAAAAGTGGATAAATAAGAACCCACAAAAAGTCTTTTAACAGTGCTGTTAAAAGACTTTTTGTGGTATAATATAGATACTGAAACAGAAAGAAGGGAAATAGAATGGAAGTATTAAAGACACCTATTCAAAGCATCAGCGAATTAAAAAAAGCTCCTATGAAAATAATCAAAGAAACAAAACAAAACAATACAGCAACTTATATTTTCAAAAAATCTGAAAAAGTAGCTGTATTAATGTCAGTTGAACTTTTTGAAAAAACAATGGAAAAAGAACAAGCACTAAAAACAGCAAATAAAAAACTTGAAGAAGAAATACTTGATTTAAAAATAAATCAAATTGCCCTAGAAAGATTAGTAAAGACTTATAAACTTTCTGATGAAAAGGAAGTTTTAGGGGAACACTGGCAAGTTGGTCTTGATGTTATTCCAGACGATTGGGAGTAGCAGATGAAAAAAATAAAATTTAATCCTCACTCCAAAAAAGAATATCAACAACTTGAAGGTTCTCAGAAGGTCTTTGTGAACAAAGGTTTTGATAAGATTAAGGCTAATGGAATGAACGTAGGGGAAAGATTACACGGTGGTTTATCGGATTGCAATAAACTAAAAAATAAAAAATTTGGTCTGAGAATAGTTTTTAGAGAGGTTGAAGGCGATATCGAAATCATTGAAATAGTTGCCATTGGAAAAAGAGACAAAAAAGAAGTCTACAAAAATGCCGAAATTAGACTGGAACAAGGACTTGAGTTATTAGATTAACCGTTGAATATAGGAGAAAAATTATATGAGCTGGAACAGCATTGAATTTAAAGACGAACAACACAAGCAGTGTTATCTTTCTGCCCTGCAAAAAGCAAAAGACCACAATGTTTCTATTGACGGTCATCTTATGTCGCTGTTTTATGTTTTGGAATTGAAAAGATATACGATTTCAGGGAACGTGTGATTGAACCTGAATATGCGAAGAACTTGGACTTTGGCACTGGCATCGCAGTCAACATAGAATTTGCATTTAGACTTTTTACGCAACGAGATTATGATGATGAATATTCGTGGTTTGATTTTTGGACTATGACAAGTGTTGCTAAATGGCTGTATAAATGTCTGGCTTATAAGTTTTGATTTTAAAAATATAAATTGGAGAATTGAAATGAGAGATTTTAAAATTGGAGAAAAGGTTTATTATCTACCGGCATTTACTCCAAATGACAATGTAGAAAGACTGCAAAAAGTCGAAATAACCAATCTCAGTTATTACAAAAATAATATAACAGGTTTGGAACGGTTAAGATATGTTGAGTTCGATAATAATGAACAAGTTCATTTATCTAGAATTTATAAATCTAAAGAAGATTTTTTGAAGCAAAAGCAAATGAAAATAGATAAAGAAATCAATAGAATAAAAGAACAAATACAAGACATTAAGTCTCTTATTGTCTTTGCAATTGATAATGAATTAAGATGCACAAATACTATTGTTGAATATGATGGCTATGGGGATCTGCACGAAGATAGAAATACGGATTTTATTGCGTGGAAAGAGCGTGCAAAAGAGTTAGGGGTAATTTAATAATTATTCATATTGGCAGTTGCAATGAGAAATTATCATGCAAACACGAAATTTGTGGGTCTAATCGTTTCAAAAGTAAAAAGAAAAGGGAAATAATACAGCCATTTTTCTTTTTACTTTTTTACTATGTGATATAATATCATTATATTTTAACCATAAATGGTTAAAAAGAAAGGGTTGACCAATGGAGAAAAATGTCCGAAAGTATTCAGAAGTTGAGCTATCTTCCATTGCGAAAATGTTGGAAGATAGCTTTGATCATTTAAACAATAAATATTTTGAAGGCAAATTAAGCAAAAGCATCATAACCTTACAAAAAACCAATCGAGCATATGGTCATTTTACACCAAATAAAGTGTGGGTATCGGTTGACGGTGGCGAGGATTTTCAAAGACATGAAATCAACTTAGGTGTAGCTACCTTGAACAGACCTATCGAAGAAACAATAGCAACCTTATTGCATGAAATGGTACACCAGTATAATCATGAGAATGACATCAAAGATACCTCTAACCGTGGTCGTTATCATAATAAAAAATTCAAACACGAAGCTGAAAAAAGAGATTTGATTATTGAGTATCTTGATAGATATGGTTGGACCGACACTACACCTACGCCAAGCCTGATTAAATATGTAAAAAACAACCCAGTATTTCAAAAAATTCCAATTTATCGAGATGAAAATGCTGGGCGTAAAAACATCGAGGGCAATAAACAAGACAATGAAGATGAAGATAAAACAGAGAAAAAAATTAGGTATAAATATTCTTGTACCACTTGCGGTCAAGAATTTTCGAGTACAAAGGAACTTAATTTAATCTGTGGGATTGATAATATACCTATGAATGTAGAAGTAAAATAGATTTAAGGAGAATGAACATGGAAATAATTCTATTTGTTACTATTATGCTCCTTTTTGTGTTGCTAAAAAACGAGTACGTGATAAAGAAAAGGTTAGAAAAAGAAGAACTGCTAGACAAACGCCGTCAATTTCGTCCTAAAAAGCAGAAGAAGTTTAAATCTAGTAGTCGGAAACGCAATTACAGAATGTAAAATTGAAAATTCTTCATATAAAACACGAAAGATGCAAG
>JAITWV010000019.1 GCA_031285105.1 Streptococcaceae bacterium
TTATGATGTCGCTTTAGTGATGGCTGGTCTTGGTCAAAATATCGAAGTCTTAACGAATGCTCCTCACATGACTTTTTTAAAACGTGCAACAAAACTTAATCTAGGTACTTTACAAACAATTAGCGTTTTCCAAGCTTATGAAACGATTTTTGACAAATATAAAATTGAATATGATGAAACTGCTTTAATGCGTGCGGCTACTCTTACTCGTGGTTTTCCTTATCTATTTCAACTTTTAGGTAATGGACTTTGGGGAAAAAAAGAAGATGGACTGAATTCTTTTGTCATGCAACAAACACTCAATGAAACAAAAGAACCATTGTTTGCAAATTCCTATGATATTATCTACCAAACGATTCCAAATAGAGAACGAAAATTTTTGTTTGGTATGTTAGATGAAAAAATGGATATCGAATTAAACCAAATCGTTAAAAATTCCAAATTAACACAAGGATCTGCAAACAATGCACGAACAAAGTTACTGGAAGCAGGAATTATTGAACGTGTACAAAAAGGAGTCTTTCGATTTACACTACCATTTTTTGATGAATATCTATCCTTTAAAAAACAAGAGATGGAAATATTATAGTTTCTTTGAAAATTAACCATTCCCACCACAACCATTTTTTGTTACAATAAATTATGAAAGAGTTTTCATTTCTTCATTTGCAAAAACTAAATAATTTTTCATTCATGGAAATGAGGTGAAATTCCTCTACAGCCCTTAATCTACTGTGATGCCTTGTGCTAAGTCAGGTCTTTGAATGAGAAATAATTTAAAAGAATGTTATAAAGGACATTTTTGATGAAAAGTCCTTTTTGAAATGGGGCTTTTTTAATTTATCTAAGGATGGTACATAGTATGAAACACTGGAAGAAATTAGTTACTTTACTAGCAATGGTTGCGGCTTTATTTATTTTTACAGGTTGCACCAATTCAAATGCTGAACAAATTGCTGAGGATGAAAAAATTAATGTGCAGATTGTGATTGAGGACAAAACGCATGATTTTGAGATTTATCCAAATACGACTTTACTAGAATTAGTCACAAAAGAGTTGGATGCTAAAGATGAGGATGGGTTTGTCACTTCCGTTGGTACATTAGAGTCTGATCCTTCAACGAACACTTGGTTATTGTTTAATAAAAATGGTGAAATGGCAACAGTTGGCGCGCAAGATTTAATTTTAAAAGATGGTGATATCATTGAATTCTACTTGGAGCAGTTCTAGAAGTAACATTTTTACAATCAGACGAATCACCACACTGGCGATGTTGATTGCACTTTGTGTGGTCGCACGGATGACTTTTACGTTTATCCCGAATGTACAGCCGATTACGACGATTTTTTTACTCGTGGCACTTCATTTTAGCGTGATTGACTCATTGATTGTCGCTAATGCAACCATGATCGTGACTGGTTTGTATCTTGGTATGGGACCGTGGGTGTTGGGTCAAATGATTGCTTATACAGCGGTGATTCTTACATTTTGGTTATTAACAAGAGTTCATTTTTTAAAAAATTTAATCGGATTAAGCATTTTAGCATTATTTTCAGGCTTTTTTTATGGATTTGTCATTTCCATTTATTATGTGCAGTTATTTCAAATTGCTAGTTTTACCGCTTATTATTTAGCAGGTGTGAGTATGGATGTGATGCATGCGCTTGGAAATGTGGGCTTTATGATTTTACTAATAAAGCCTTTTGAAATATTTGCCTTGCAGATTAAAAAGAAAAAGCAAAAATAAACTACTAAGATTAAAGAACGAAACAGCTCACCTTTAATCTTAGTAGTTTTGTTTATTTTGAAAAGACTATTCAACTAGTACATTTCATCTAAAATGACTAATTGAATATTTTCTATGTCCGCAAAATCAATCACATTTCTCTCAAACGCTACTTTGGAAAAGAAATAAAGATATTTATGACGATGAGTAAATAGTTTACTTCGTTCGATCAATTTTTCCATCATTGCAATCGTTGGTGCTTGATTGGTCCATTTACACTCACCAATTAACAATTCATCTTCTTTCAAACCAACTGCTGTGATATCAATTTCTTCTTGTTGTTTGGTCTTTGGATTGCCTCCCCACCACAAACCAATATTAGTTAACATTAGTGGAAGCTTGCCATTATCCGACTCATCAATTAACCAAGCGCGACAAATTTCTTCAAAAACAGGACCTAAAAAAGTGGTGAAATGTTCTTCAATCATCATTTTTACTGCTTGTATTCGACCAATCTCGATAAAATTGACGTTTGGTGCGATGAAAGTAAACCAAAAACGATAAAGCCCATCTTTAATTTGATAAAGTCCTTTTTTACTGCCTGTTGGAAGGGGTGAAACTTTTTTTATTAAACCCAATTCAATCAAATTTTCCAAAATTGGTGCGATATGTGATGAACTCAACCCTGCTTTTGTTGCTATTTCATTGTATTTATTATTTCCAGCTGCAATGGCACTCAAGGTGGTTAAATGCAAACCTGGATTTTTTACTTCCATATTTAAAAGATTCAGCGGTTCTTCAAATAGTTTTGCGGTATTGTCTAAAAAGAGTTGCTCGATATTTTCCATGACTGTTTGATTTTGATTAATGAGTCCTAAATAATACGGTACACCATTGGTTATTGCATAATAAGCAAGTGCGTCTTCTTTGCTTACTTGTTCAAGGAAATTATTCGTTTCACTAAATGTAAATGGAAAAAGTTTATAACGTGTGATGTCACGACCATATAAAGGACTTTGGGCTGATAACACTTGCTTTTCAATAAATGACATCGATGAGCCACACAAAATCAACATACTATCCAATTCTTTCCACTGATGATCAATATAATATTGCAAAAGTGAAGAAATGGAAGGACTCGCTTCAGCCAAATAAGGAAATTCATCGATTATAAAAACAATTTTTTCTTCTTTCATAAGGCTCGTAATATCATCTAGTGCACCAGTCATACTTTGATAAATGAGCTCATCACTGAATGTTTTATTGCGATACTCAAAAATTGTTTTAGCTAACCTTCCAGATTTTGTTTTTGGGTACCAGTTATTCCTTGAAAATAAATTGCTTTTTTATTTTGTACAAACTTTTTGATTAACTCTGTTTTTCCAACACGACGCCTACCATAAATCACCGGAAATTCAAATTTATCGCTTTGGTACTGCTGCTCTAGTTTATCTAATTCTTTTTTTCTACCAAAAAACATACAGTTCTCCATTCTTATTTACTCACAAAACATTTAGTAAATATTTTATGAGTAAATTATACCATATGGTTTTGAATTGTTTGTTGTACAGATTTAAAATACTAAGACATTGGCATAAATCCCTCATAGTCTTGCGCCAACGAAAACGGATCAGGTGCTAGTGGTGCGGCGTCATCATGCTCCACAAAAAAAACTAAAAAAGTCGTAATCAAAAGAAAAATCCCAAACAATCGTCCAACTTTCACCCATGTATCATATTTTTTCATCTTGATTACACCCCCTATTACCTGTTAAGAATGTTTTTCACAATTTTATAGGGCATGTGAAGAAAACAATCTATGCAAATAAATCGAGACAGATTTTTTCATGTTCAATACAAAATCAGGTTTGATTTATTTTTATAAAGTTTTCTTCATATGCCCTAATATATAATTACGACTTTCTCTTACGATTCACAACCACAACCCCTATCACGAGAATCAAGCCAATAACCACTGCCCCGTACTGTATCATTTCCCCTGTACTTGGTAAGAATCCTCCATCTGAACTGTTGTAACTTCTATTGCCTGGTGTATCTGGTAATCTTCCACCAGAAGTGGTGCTGGTTGTGCTACTGGTTGGTGTGTCTGGTTTGTTTCTTACTTTTATTTGTCCGCCTTCAATAATCTGATATTGTTTGTCAATAAAGTATTTCTTGGTCCCTTCTTCAGCTACACAAAAGGTGACTTTTTTAGCTTCTTCGATAATTTCGTACCCATTTGGTGCTCGATATTCTGAAAAATGATACGTACCATCTGGGAAAATATAACCTTCTGCATAAACTCTTCCTTGGTCATCACTGATAAATTTGCGAACTTGTGAGCTATCTGGTGACAAGGCTTCAAAAATTGGTTCATTTGAATGTTCACCAGTAGTTTCGTTGGTTAGATATTCATTTTTGCCATCGATTGTTTCACGGTAAATAACAAATTGGGCACCCGCTAAGACTTTGCCGTTGTAGTCTGTTTTGATTAAAGATAGACCAAGTGTTTCTGGTAGACCACCTTCGTCTTGTTTCCAACCTTTGATGTTGACGAGCATTTCACTGACCAAGCGTCCTTCATCATCAAAATATAAATTTCCCTTATCATCAGTATATGGCAAATTCAAAAAGAGATTTTGGGCACGGTACCCATCTGGTGTTTCTTGGGCGGTTTCTAGTATGAGGTAATGCCCATGTTCATTAAGTGTAAATTTTACTTGTCCGTTTAGATTGGTTTTTCCACTTGTTAAAAAAATGGCTTGGGGATAATCTTTGGCAAAGTTTTCCCAGCCTTTATCGGCAATATATTTATCAATCTCGCTTTTAATCTCATCAAAGGAATCATGTCCATTAACCATCATCGGTTCAATATTAAAAATAGCAAACGGCACGCCTGCTAATGGTTCTTCGGTCCAAGAGTTGGCAAAAATGCGATTGCGTTGAACAGTCAAAACAAATTTCCCTTCCTCTGCTGCCATGGTTCCTACATGTGAATGAAAGAAGGCAAGACCTATACTTATTATTGCTAAGAATGTCAAAAATAATTTCCATCGTTTCATCTGCGTCTCACTTCCTTTCTTATGGTCTGAATTTGCGTTTTTTAATGCATTTAAATCCAAGTACCTTGCGTTTTTTGCGATATCTGCTTCTTCCTTCAACAATGTAGTAATGTTCTTTTTCAATGACTGGTTTAAAGAACAATTGCCATTTAACTCGTCCTTTTCCACCATTTTCTTTGATTAAATAATTTCTTGCTGGTAATTTTTCAAACTGAACTTCTTTGTTTTCATTACGACTAGCGACAAAATACACACCATCACGTTTGAGTGGAACTTCTCCTTTGCCACTAAATAATTGAAAATCAGAGTCTGGTGCAAAGTTAACATCCTTATACTGCTCGTCATGAAACAACAAATTACCAAGCATTTTATTCATTTTCAACAAACGATATCCATTTCTTAAAACGAGTAAACCAATAATCAAACTAGCTAAAATGATGGTGGTTAAGAAGGTGTTTTTGACATTTTTTCTTTGTTGAATCCCACTAATCAGACTAGCCATTTGGGGTGTAAATGGTACTTTAGACCCTGTGACCAACAGACGATGTGAATTAATGCCGATTGGTACACAGGTGACTAAAGTAGACAAGTTCTCCCCTTGAACAGGTTGTAACTGCTCGACCTTGTCTGGTTTGACGATTTTGCTTGAAATCACTTCATAAGCAAAATACTCACCTTCCATATAATATATAAACAAATCCCCCTTTTTTAACTGCGTAATATCATTAAACAATCGTGCATGTGGCAACCCAGAGTGTCCGGCTACTACGGAGTGTGTGCCTTCTTTGTTTTTGGTACTTGGATAATCAGATCCTTGAACCCACCCAACACCTCGTTGGAGCAATGGTTCCACCGCATCTTCAAAAACGGTTAAATGTTCATTAATTGTGGGTAAAAAGATTTCTCCAATCATCTGTTCTACATACCATTTGTTCGGGTAATTATCACCACGTATATTCGTCAAACTTTCAAAAGAATAAGGATCGCTCAGTTGTTTTGCCACACGTTCGTCGTTAATTTTCTGAGTTTTTTGCGCCTGTTTATCCATTGCTGCCAGTTCTTCATCAAAGTTTTTTTGGATTTGCGCACTCCAAAAGTCATTTAAAGAGCTTGCAACAAAAGGGTAGGTGGCAACAAAAGTCCCACCCAACGCCAAAACGACAACAACAATCTGCAACACAAATTGAAAGATCGCTAGTTTTGTGGATTTCATGTTCACACCTCCCCTCGTTACAAGCCATACGAGATATTTAAATTGGTAAAATAATTATTTTATTCCCCCTTCACGTACCTCTTCTTCCTTAATAGATTTTCCTCTCTTCTTTAAATGAGGCTAAATATCATCTGAGTGTTTTTCTTGTGAAGTTTGTATTTTTTCTTTTAGCATATTAAAACCAAACATTGCCGCAAACAAAGTAACTACTGCGATAACGATATAGATTAAGCCCACACCACCAGTATTTGGCAGATTGCCACCTTTTTCGTTTAGTAGGTTGTGGTAGGTATCAGTTGCAAGTATTGTCGGTGATCCAAAATCAGAATTACCATAAGATGTTTTTGTTACGTTAAATACTAGACCACCCTTCAAGGCAGAACTTAAAACATAACCAGTTGGAGGAGCAATTTCAAATATCTTGTATGAACCAACTTCTAGACCAGCGATTAAAAGTTCTGGGTCTGCTTTTAGTTCAAAGAAAACTTCTTCAGGACTAGCTGGTTTAGGTGCTCCAGGCATTCCAGCTTTCCAATCTTTCCAAGCTTGGTTATTAGCGATTGCATCTAAATAAGCTTCCACTTGTTCTTTTGTAGCTACTAAATAACGAGTGCCATCATAGGCAAAGCCAATAAAACCATTATCTAATTGTCCTGCAAAATTATGAACAGGTAGAGCGCGTGTCTCAGTGCTAGGCGGAGCTGGTACAGTTGGATTGGCTTTAATACCAAAAGTTGCCCCTGCTAAACCAGCTAAAGTACTCGCATCATGTTTTCTGAAACGATAACCGTATGTTTGAACGTCGTCTTTATCTTCATCTAGCACAATATGTGGGAATAATTCGTGATGATTATTTTTGAATTCTGGATGGTATTTATTTTCGATCGGTACACCAACTTCTTCTTGAAGAGCTCTTGTACGAATAATGATTGTTACTTTTTTACCAATAAGTTTTTTACGATAATCTTTTTCTGCTTCTGTTGCTTCATAAAGATCAAATTCCCCTTTGCTAGTAGTAATCGGAACAGAGGCTTTTATTGGAGAAATCACTAATGTATGCCAATGCGTTCCTATAATAACAGCAGAAAGTTCTTCTACTTTGAAAAAACCACCAAAAGCATCGTCAAGATTTTTAGAGCCACCCATTGGTATCGTTGATATTGCTTCTACTGGACTAACACCATCATCAATTGATACCCATTCTATAAACTCAAGATTATCTTTCATTTCATCAATGATACCAATCGTGTTATAGGCAAAATATTCCGTGTTACCAATTTTAAATGTTTTTGCAAATAAACTAGGAATTGTTACCGTTAATTCCCAATCAACAATCTCTCCAACGGATACACCTTTAGATGCTCTTTGTGTTTCATCCACTAACTTTTTCGTTGGTACAGAGATTTCATTTTTCGGATAAATATGCACACCATCTTTTTTAATATCTGAAGTACCAGTTTTGAGTATTGGTAAAATCACAACCATTGGAATAGCCTTTAGTACATCTTCTTCAACAATATCATTATCATCAGCATCTTTATCGGGTAATTTTGTTTCAAAAAAGACATATGCTGCTTGTTTGCCACCTACTTTTGTGTCTAATGTTAAAAATGCGCTCTTATCATCTTCAAGCGCTACCGTATCAGCTGTTGTTCCTTTATGCACCGATTTCCAAGTGTCTGCAGAAAGTTTATCTTCTAAATCAGCATCCATCTCCGCAGCACTAGCAAATTGACCAACATAAGCATCTAATTTTTTATAAATAGTATCTGAGTCTGTAATTGGCGTTTTTGCACCTACAGGAAGTGAAACAACTGCCGGAAATACTGAGTTATCGATTATCACATCACCAAGCTTAATCGCTTCAAACAATGCCGTTATATCATAAGCACTAAATTGCGCACCTGCTAGATATAGATTATCATCAAAAATTAACTGCTCTCCAGTATTGATAACAGGTGTCGCATAGTTTACTTTATGAAAGATAAATGTTTGTTTGCCGTCTGCATCTGGTAATGTTGGAGCAACTGCATGTACTACTACTGAACTCAATAACGGTAAAATCATTCCAAGTAACATTACCATTATCAGCAATATTGTTTTTGCTCTCTCCTTCATAATAATTCCTCCTTAATATAAATCCCCTTAAAACTAAATTTTACAGCTCAATCATATTATCATTCTATTTTTCATGCAAAGCTTAACCAGAGTTTTGTCAGAACTTACAATATTTTTTAAATAATATGAACATTGGTTTGGTATTTGGTTTATTTATTAAGAAAATAGAAAAAATAAAGCTTGAAGGAAAATTTCCTCAAACTTTATTTCGTTATCCTCATTTCCCCAAATGACTGTTCTCTTTAATCTAGTAAAACTGAAAAAGCAATGGACTTATTTTGCCAAAAAGCAGCAAATTCCCTGATTTTGGGCTAATAAGCAATTGATTTCATGCGCTCGCTCGCATTCTTTGCGCCTAGGTTAAAGATTTTCCCTACCCCCATTGTCATCAATCACAGGCATCATCTCCTTCTTATTCATTTCTTATACACTCATCTTAATTGATACTGTGCTTATTTAGTAATATTTGCAAATTCTTTCCATTATATTCAAAATATTTTTTATTACATGACAAAAAGAAAATCATTTTCGGTATTTACCAATTTAGATATGATTCGACGAAATAAAAAGAAGGTGATAATGTGAAGTGTAGCATTTCATACGAGGGGGGAAAAGAGATGAAAAAAATTTTAATCGGTGGATTATTGGCGTTTTTCTTATTTGGATTTGCCATATCAATCACGGAAACCCAACAACCAACACGCATGCTTCCAGTAACAGGCGTTGTAGTTGAACAACAAAGTCTTTTTGATTTTGATTTAACACAATCACAAGCAAAAACTTTAGCTGAGTTCAAAACAGGTTTGGCTTTAAGTGTCACGTCTTACCATGAACCAATTGAATTTTTTGTCCCAGGAAGATATTGTTGGCGTTTTGATTGGCATAAAGA
>JAITWV010000076.1 GCA_031285105.1 Streptococcaceae bacterium
ATGAAAACATAATCAAAAGTTGACTCCATTTTGTGTAAGGCATTTTTCAAACGTGATTCTCTAGCCATTAGCTGACTTAACATAATATCAGCACCAGATAATTCAAGAGTAGTTGGTGCAACGAATAAATTTGGATCATTTGCGCTTACAATCACTTCATCAATTGATAAATCGTTGACTAAAACATCATACATTTCATATGCGATTGCTTCTTTGTCTATTCCTAAACCTCGTGTTAAATTTCCTTGAGGATCCATATCAATTAATAAGACTTTTTTTCCAATGTTACTTAAACTTGCGGCTAAATTGATACTCGTAGTAGTTTTGCCGACGCCACCTTTTTGATTGGCAACTGAAATAATTTTTGTCATAAAAAGAGCTCCCTCATACAAACATTCTTCTTTTAGTATATCAATATAATCAAATTTCTTCTTTAAATATCTCACTTTTTTTAACTTTTATATCTGAAATATCGAAGTGGGCTGTTGTTTGTGGTAGAATGAAGAAGTAATTATATTTTTAATGATTAAAAGAGGAAACTGCCATGCCTGAATATAAGCCAAAACGTCGAATAGCAAAATTTCCGGCATTTGATGATAACCAAGGCGTTAAATTAACAGATAATGAAGAACAAGAAGAAAGAGTCATTTTTGCAGGAGATGATTTTTTAACCAACCATAAAGATGAACCAATTCCTGTACCAGAACATTTTCGAGGGAATACGCGTGTTTCAAGCTATGATTCGGTACCAGTTGTTGAGCGTGAGCCACAGCAGCGTTTTACTTTAGAAACGAATAAATATGTCAAATTAGATAGAAGAAATATTCAACACAATTTTGAATCATTCGCTCATGAAGGAACATATTTTGAAGAAAATCCAAATAATGAAGTTCGTAGAAGACCTTTGCCGAAAAAAGATCCAAGAGTAAATCGCCAGGTTGAACCACAACGTCCAAAACCGTGGACCTTCACCCGAAAACATCCGACTTCGTTATCTAAACAAGAAGAACAACGAATCATGGAGTACCGCAAAGAATTAGAAACTGAACGCAAACTTCCACTGCAACAACAGTATTCGCGCGGATTGAATCGCTTTAAAACAAGAAGTGAGGATATGCCACCAAAACTTAAACGTAAGGTTGGGCAAAAAGCAGTTACAAGTAATGAAGAACTGTTTGAGTCAATGAAAAAAGCAGACGAAACGTATCTACTAATGGATGTACCGAAAAACAATAACCAAGAGGTACAAACAAAGGTTCCATCAAGTGTTGCTAGAGGACCACGCACGCTTGAAACAAGAAATGGTGCCTTAAAAATTCCGACAAGCAATCAACAAATCCGTAAGTCTCGACCGCTTGAGCCCAATCGTTTGAATCAAAAAGATCAACCAGCTTTTACCGGAACGCCAAAAGTTGTGATTGAGCGTAAGGAAGAAATTGATCGAAAATTAGCACCTAAAAAGCAAACCAATACCAAAAAGAAACGTTTAGCTAAAGGATTAGACGGCTTATTAGCAAGCGAAGAAACAAGCATGAATAGTATTGAACATCGTTTATTTGAACGCAAGTAAAACCTGAAATAAAAGGAGAATAATTGATATGAATAAAGAAACAACCTATTTTTTCATAGGAATAAAAGGAAGTGGCATGAGTGCTCTTGCCTTAATTCTTCATGAAATGGGCTATAAAGTGGCTGGAAGTGATGTTGAAAAGTATTTCTTTACACAAAAAGGTTTAGAAGATGCAGGCGTAGAAGTTTTGCCATTTAATGCAGAAAATATCAAAGAAGACTACGAAATTATTTTAGGAAATGCCTTCAAATTAGATCACGAAGAAGCGATACGTGCCAAAGAATTAGGGATTGTCATGCAGCGTTATCATGAATTTGTTGGAAAATTTATGGATAGCTACACTTCAGCAGGTGTGGCAGGTGCACATGGCAAAACAACAACGACAGGTCTTTTATCACATGTTTTCAAAGGAATTGTACCGACTAGTTTCCTGATTGGCGATGGAACAGGTCATGGCGATGAAAATGCAAAATACTTTACCTTTGAAGCTGATGAATATGAACGTCATTTTATGCCTTACCATCCAGATTATTCAATTATGTTAAATGTTGATTTTGACCATCCAGATTATTATACGTCGATTGATGATATGTTTGATGCGATGAATGATTATGCCAAAAATGTTAAAAAAGCGATTTTTGCTTATGGTGAGGATCCTTATTTACGTAAAATTACTTCTGATGCGCGTATTTATTACTATGGAATTAATAAAGAAGATGATTTTCAAGCGGTAAATATTGAGCGTATGACAACTGGTTCAAAATTTGATGTTTTACATGAAGACAAAATTATCGGCACGTTTTATGTTCCAACATTTGGTTTGCATAATGTTTTAAATGCAACAGCAGTAGTCGCGCTAGCTTATATTGCCGGATTAGATTTAGAAAAAGTCGCTGAACAAATGAAAACATTCGGTGGAGTGAAGCGTCGTTTTTCAGAAAAAATGATTGGGAACACGACAATTATTGATGACTTTGCCCATCATCCAACAGAAATCATGGCAACACTAGATGCCGCTCGTCAACGTTATCCTCATAAAAAAGTAGCAGCAGTGTTCCAACCACATACTTTTACTCGTACAATTGCCTTAATGGATGAATTTGCTCAAGCTTTGGAGTTGGCTGATGAAGTTTATTTAGCCGAAATTTATGGTTCAGCTCGTGAGGCAAAAGGGGATGTTGATATTTCTGATTTAGCTAAAAAATTGTCAAAAGGATCAACAATTATTACTGAAGAAGATATGAGTCCAGTGTTAAAATATACGGATGAAGTGATTGTCTTTATGGGGGCTGGTGATATTCAAAAGTTTGAGTTTGCGTTTGAGCATTTGTTGTCACGCACTTTGCCAAATAATCAATAAGAAGTGTTTGGTTAATTATGTTTTTTTGCAACACTTACTTTAGTGCAGCGTAATTGATTTGAAGTTTGTGAAATGAGTAAGATGTTAAGGCGTTATTCATTTACGAGTTTTCGCATTTGGGCTGCGGACTGGCTCGACGGTATGGCTGCTGTGGCGAGACGGAA
>JAITWV010000100.1 GCA_031285105.1 Streptococcaceae bacterium
AAATTATTCCATTTAGAAAATTTCAATTTTACATGAAACTCTAAATATGTACCCGATGATGTCGGGGAATTTAAGCCTCTGGAGCTTTTTATCAAACAAGAGTAGCTACGGCAAAATTGGAAGCGATGCACGTTTTATTTTAAGCGTGTGAGAATGAGGAATTTAACTTTATAAATGAAATGTTTTTTATAACATTTTTGAAAGTTTTAACATCAGGAAATGAATTGTTAGATAAAGCCATGTTTGAAATGTTTTTGTCGTTGCTTAGTTATATCGCACAAAACGAGCGTGAGAAAATTCGAGAACGTCAAAGACAAGGAATTGAGATTGCTAAACGTGAGGGACGATTCAAAGGTAGACCAGTCGCATATTCTCCAGAAAGCAATGACCCGCAAAAGAGATTAATTTACCACAACGTTGTGCGTATGTTGTCCGAAAAAATTCCAGTACAAGAAATTGCAGATACAAATGGAATTGTTAAAAATACTGTGTATAAAATTAAAAGAAGTCTTGAAGAAAAGACGATAGCTATATAATATAGAAGAAAGTGAACTTTTAGGTCTATCTTAACAAAGAAATACACGAACAAAATAAATTGGCCATTCAACAATTTCGTATTCATAACCGAACAATAGCTCCTGGTTATTTTGTTCTTTGTTCGGTTATGAATGAAATTATTTAATACTTAGGGAAATTCGACAGGAACACGAGAAAAATGATTAGAACAATAAAAAGATAATAACTTCAAGTGAAGCAGAAATCAGCAAAAGGTAACTATTTAACAACTAATAATAGTCAAAACAGAAAGGAACCAAACCAAATGACGATAAGAAAAGATGAATTTTTATTAATCGCTAAAGAATCAGGAATTTTATTACCAGAATATGCTCTTGACGTTTTAGTAAGAATTGCACATCATTCTAGTGCTATTGAAGGAAATACATTGTCGTTAAGCGATACGATTACTATTTTAATTGATGAAATGACACCAGCTAACTCAAAAAAAATGCGTGAAATGTATGAGGTAGCAAACCATCGTGAGGGACTTGCCACGGTGCTACAAGCAATCATTAAAAACGACAAACTATCAACTTTATTTGTAAAAGAAGTACACAACAAACTCTTAGACCATATTCGAGCAGACAAAGGAGAGTTTAAAACGCAACAAAATGCAATCCTTGGTTCAATAGAGAAATTAGCGACTCCTCCACAAACACCTTTTTTGGTGGAGCAATGGGTCGAAAATTATGCTTGGCAAGTTGAAAATCTGAATGATGATGATTTCTTTATTGCGGTTGCTCAAAGTCATTTGTCATTTGAAACGATCCACCCCTTCGCAGACGGTAACGGTCGAGTTGGTAGATTGTTGATTAGTTATGCAACACTTATTAAATTTGGCGTACCAGTGGTCATAATGATTGAACAACGTGCAGAATATTTGAATTTTCTACAAAATAAGGATGTTTCAGGACTTTCACAAATGCTTAAAAATTCAATTACTTTTGAATTAGAGCGAAAAAGACTTTTTGACAATTAAACTATAAGGGCAGGATATTCATTGAGGGGATATGTGTGAAACATGGAATACCCTTTATATAGAAGAAAGTGAACTTTTAGGTTTATCTTAACAAAGAAATATACGAACAAAATAACCTGGCCATTCCTTTAAAGTGATTTAAAAGGCGAATGAAAACAGTCCACATGCCTACATTTTATTCGTCTATCGGAAATAAGCAGAATTTTACAGTATCTATGAAATGAGGTGGAAATTTGAAATATGGATATGCACTACTAAATAATTCGGAGCAAGACGCAGCACTTCAAACTGAGGAATTAATACAAGCAGGTGTCGAGCCAGAAAATATTTTTTTATCAAAATCTCAAGAGATATCGACAAGTGAAAGGCAAATTGAAAAATTACTCTTTTTAATAGAAGAAAACGATGAATTAGTTGTAACCAAATTACACTATTTATCTCGCAGCACTGTTCAAATTAAAGATGTTGTTACTAAAATACTTGAAAAAAGAGCAACGTTGACGATTTTAAATATAGGTACACTAGACCAATCAGAAACTGGAAAATTACTTACGAACGCTTTTTTTATCCTAATTGATTTTGCCTATGAGAGTATGCAGGCTGGTCGAAAGCGAAAACGTGAAAATAAAGAAGGCTATCAAGATGGACGTAATCCCAAAAAGACGATTGCTGAAATCAAAGAAATATTTCAAGAAATCCAGCAGCATCAAGAACAAGGAATTGCTGAAAAACATGGTATTAATCGCTCAACAATATACAGATATAAGAAGAAATATCCTGAACTTTGGAATGATGTTTTAGAGCGAAGAAATGGAGTACACAAACAGTAGTCGATAATGTAGAAAAATATAGAAATAAATAGAATATAGTGGTATGATTAATGAAAGAAAGGAGTTGTACTGCTATGTTAAAACCAAGTGAAATGGCTGAATTATTAGGCGTAACAGTTCGTACTCTACAAACGTGGGATAGGCGAGGGAAATTAATCGCGCATCGAACACCTAGTAATAGACGTTATTACACGCAAGAACAGTATTTGTCCTACATTGGTAAAAGTGACGAAAATTTACGCAAACAAATCGCTTACGCTAGAGTTTCAAATGTAGGTCAAAAGGACGACTTAGCCAACCAAGAAGCATTTCTTAGACAATATGTAAACGGCAAAGGAATAATACTTGATGAATTTATTTCTGATATAGGCAGTGGTTTAAACTATAAAAGAAAAAAATGGAACAAGTTATTAGATGAAGTCATGAAAGGTGAAGTAGATACTATTTATGTCACGTACAAAGATAGATTTGTACGTTTTGGATTTGATTGGTTTGAACAATTCTGTTCAAAATTCGATACCAAGCTCGAAGTATTAAATAATCCCAAAACCTCTCCTGAAAAAGAATTGGTGGAAGATTTAATTTCCATTATTCATGTATTTTCTTGTCGCATTTATGGTTTAAGAAAATACAAAAAAAAGATTGAGGGGGATAAGGGTGTTAATAGCCTATAAGACAGAAATTCACCCAACTGAAAAACAAAAAGCCATTATCAAACAAACGATTGGTGTGACACGAGCAACGAAAAATCAATATATTGCTCATGTATCAGAGGTTTACCAAAACGGCGGTTCATTTGTTTCTGCGATAGACTATTCCAAATGGCTAAACAACACCTATTTACCCACACATCCTGAAAAATCATGGGTGAAGGAGGTGTATGCCAAAGCGGTCAAGCAAGGGTTAATGAATACCCAAAATGCCTTCCAACGTTTTTTTAAAGGGCTAGGGAAATATCCTAAGTTCAAAAAGAAAAACAGACAAGATGTGAGTTTCTACTTTGTCAAAAATGATGCAAAACACATTATTGCTTGTCAGCGACATCGTATTAAAATTCCAACATTAAGCTGGGTCAAGCTAAAAGAAAAAGGGTATATCCCAAGCCACAGTGAAACTTCTGTCATTAAGAGTGGCACCATTTCAATCAAAGCCAATCGCTATTATGTTTCGGTTTTAGTTGAAGTTCCTGATACTTATAAAAAGACCTTGCCAAACAAAGAAAATGAAGGTGTTGGGTATGATTTAGGCATCAAAGACACAGCAATCGGCTCAAATAAATTAGTGTACAAGAACATTAACAAAAGCGGTCGTATTCGCAAGTTAGAAAAAAAATTAAAAAGACAACAACGCCAACTCTCTCGTAAATATGAAAGCGAGAAATTGCGAATAAAAAATAAAGAAATAACGAAAGGAGACGCTACTCGTAAAAATATAGACAAACAAGTCCTGAAAGTACAAAAACTTCATCAACAGCTAACGAATATTCGTGAAGATTTTCAAAACAAAATGGTGCATGACATGGCGAAAACCAAGCCTGCATATATTACCATTGAAGATTTGAACATCAAAGGTATGATGAAAAACAAACATCTTTCAAAAGCAATTGCACAGCAAAAGTTACATGGATTGAAAACAAAACTAATTTCAAAAGCTAATCAAGGTTATTTTGAATTGAGACAAGTTGACCGTTTTTATCCAAGTTCTAAATTGTGTAACCATTGCGGCAATAAGAAAATAGATTTGAAATTATCCGATAGAACCTACGAATGTGAGAAATGTGGGTATCAAGAAGATAGAGATTTCAATGCCAGTTTGAATTTGAAAGATGCGACAAAATACATTGTTTTAGCACCGGCATAAAGCCTAAAATGCAACAATGCATATGTACCGAGGGCTTAGTCGGGAATTAACGACTGTGGAGAGCTATACAAACCAAAGTAGCGAGCTTTTGGCGAAATGGAGTTCGATGAAGCAGTAATTCTAGGATAGTGATACCTAGAGAAGTCTCGATATAGAAACTAGGAAATTCTATGTTTTTCTATATTTTGAGTAGCAGATAAAATGAATTTAATTTTTAAAAATAATCAAGTGTTTGACATAAATGAGTTCGCTAGATTTTCACTGGCAACTTCTGTGCAAAATCATTGGAAAGGCGTGGTATATAAAGGGAAAATGGTTTTACATGTAATTTCTAAAGATTTAATTGACTATCCAGTTGGTAATTTGGAACGTGGTGTTGGCAAAGAAGTAATTGGAGTCTTGGTTGATGAAAAATTACGCTCAAAATTGTTGTTTAGTAGCAGTGAATATCTTGAATTTATAAATATGAGAGATTTTGATACTGAAGAATTATTATTTGAAGCTGATGATTTAATTTTGATAGAAAGAGGACGTTTGTGAGAACTATTAAACGATATTGGCAGCAATTACTGGTTGCTATTTACAATCTGGCAATTTTTGGACGTTTGCAGAACTTTGCTGCTTCAATACCAACGACATCAAACGAGATACTTCACAGCACACCGGCACAAGGAATTCTATCGTTTGTTGGAATAAGAGATGTATCTATCATTACAAATTTTATTAATTCAATACCGTGGGTATGGTTGATTACCTCAATGGTACTCACGATGTTTTTAGTAATCGCAAGAAAAGTCACTAAATTTGTAGTAGTTGCGGGAATTATCGTTGTTGGTTTTATTTTGATTTATAGATAAAAAATTTGCGAGAAAATTTGAACCCTACTAGAAAACGAGGAAATTATATGTATCAACTAACTTGCAAAAATTGCGGTAGTAATGATATAAAAGTGTCTGGAAATAGTGCTGTTTGTTCGTATTGTTCCACGAAATATTTTTTATCCAAAAATAATGAGCTGATTGATAGAAATTTTAAAAATATGATGCTTAACTCAGTTCTTGGAAAGGTATCATTAATCGTTGCAGTGGTTGCTATTTCACTTAGTTTATTTTCGGTTTTCTTAGTAAAAACTGAAAATAAGGCACAGCAAAAAGCTAGTATAAACACTCAACAGGATAAAATTCAATTCATAAATCCTGCGGAACTTGGTTATGAGAATATCAATAAAGTAGGAAATTGGTCTAAAAGTATTTATGACTCCATTCAAAGACCAGTAACAAAAGCAGATGAACAAACGAAACAAATAGAATATATTGCTGGTACCAATATTGATGAAATTATAAAGCAAGTCGGTTTTCCAACAACTAACGAAATAACACCTTCGCTCAATTTTGCGGTTGCGGTTTGGCGGAAGGAAGTAGGAGATTTAAGAATTGGAATCACAATTTTGTATGACTACCGTACAAATATTATTAAAGACTCTATGATAAATGCTAACGAACGTTTTGGTACAGGCGAAGCAAAAGGACCTAGCATGGATTTAACGAGATATATTCTAGATCAAAAGTTCGTTTATGACCACATAGAAAATATCAAAGGTTGGTCTGGTTCTCTCTACGATTCGATCACACCAAGAGGCATAATAAAGAATCGTGATACGGATATTGAAACCTACGTAGGTGTAGATTTGTTTTCTAATTTAGAACCGAAACTTTCTAAACCAAAAACAATAATAGAACATTCAAATGGGGAAACAAGCATATTTTGGGAGAAAAAAGTTGATGGTAAAACGATTCAGGTCGAAATTGATTATTTAAAAGATTCAAGTGTCATTATTTATAAGGGCTTGAGAATCAAGGAGAATTGATATAAATATTTGAAAAATTGTCAAAAAATCACAGTGCGTTCTCGATTTTTTTAACAGGATATATAATGTTTTTGTTCAGATAGATTGAATGAAAACATTATATACCCAAAAGGAGAAAAAATGGAAAACGAATTAAACTACGAATTCTTAAGAAAAATGCTCGCAATGGATAAAAAGCGTGATCAACTTCTTGAAACTCTATCTGTACTAACGAAAAAGTATAGCAATCAGCGTTACCAAAACTTAACTGAAGATTTTACTTTTGTTCAGGTTCCAGTAGAAATTTGGTCATTATGGTATGAACATGGCGAGGGTGTACTTAGCTTAAAAGGTTTGGAACGTGAAATCAAGTTAGCAATTTTCGACTACAAGAATTACGAAAAGCTAGAACGTGCAGAAGTTAAATTATATGTGTTGGAACATGAATTTGAAAAAGCATTCTCAAAATTGGAAAGCGCAATCCAAACTAACCGTTTATAGTTTCGCAAATTCCTTAAATATTTTACTGGATTAATTTGCGATTTTGTTACTGGAATAGTGTGCCGTTTGACATAAAATTAAATGCACATTTACACAGATAAAATTTTTGCATTAAATTTGAATTATTTTTCATTCCATTTTCAGTCTTAAATAGCCATTGAGTAAAAGCGAAAAACTTCACTAAATATAATTGAATATCCATGAAACCACCTGCAAAGAACGATATTCTTAACTCATAAGATACGTATCAAAAATAAATGTCAACAGAAAAACAAACCGAAAAGGTAGGAAACCCTCATGAC
>JAITWV010000177.1 GCA_031285105.1 Streptococcaceae bacterium
CTGCGGTGGGCGGTTTAGTCTACTTAATTGTGGCATTGATTGTGAAAAAAGTCGGTTCTGATTGGATTAATAAAGTCTTACCGCCGATTGTAGTAGGTCCCATTGTGATGGTGATTGGACTAAGTTTAGCCGGAACGGCGGTGAATGATGCGATGTTTGAAAGAATTAACAATGTGCCAACTTATAATATTTATTATCTTGAAATTGCCTTGATTACAGTTATTTCAGTGATTGTATTAAGTATGTTTACCAAAGGATTCCTGTCATTAATTCCAATTTTGTTAGGGATTATTATTGGTTATGTTTCAGCGATTATTATTGGTATGGTTACAGGTCAAGAAATTGTTCATTTTCAAGAATTGGTAGGACAAGCAGCTTGGTTACAAATGCCTTCCATTGAATTGCCATTGATTAGCTATTCATTCAAACTTTATCCAGCAGCAATTTTAACCATGGCACCGATTGCGTTTGTGACGATGACGGAACATTTTGGGCATGTGATGGTATTAAATGAATTAACCAATCGTGATTTTTTCAAAGACCCAGGGTTAAGCAGAACTCTTTCAGGTGATGGGGTTGCACAAATGATCGCAGGATTTGTCGGGGCACCACCTGTAACTAGTTATGGCGAAAACATTGGTGTGATGGCAATTACCAAAGTTCATTCGGTTTACGTGATTCAAGGAGCAGCCGCGTTTGCAGTATTAATGAGTTTTGTTGGGAAAGTAAGTGGACTAATTCACTCCATTCCAACGCCAGTGATCGGTGGGGTAAGTTTTGTCTTGTTCGGGGTGATTGCTTCATCAGGATTGAAAATTATCGTCCAAAACCAAATTGACTTTGATAAAAAACGAAATTTATTGATTGCTTCTGTGATTTTAGTGGTCGGAATTGGCAATTTGATTTTACAATTTGGACCAGCCAACAATCCATTCCAAATTACAGGAGTGGCATTTGCAACATTGTTGGGAATTTTATTGAATGCGATTTTACCAGAAAAAGCCTTGAACGAATAAATATTTTTTAATAAAGAAAAGGACAAACAGCGCACTTATTTTTGATTAGCAGTTTGCTCTTTTCTTTTTATTTATGACAAACTAGCTGGCAAATTAATATAAAAAAATAAGAATAAGTAGTAAAATGATACTATAATCAAAAGAGGTGATGGTATGAAAAAAACAGCCATAATTTTACTTATATTTTTAATTTTTAGCATTCAAAAAAGCGTTTCATCTTTGAGTATTTTTATACCAGAAAATCAAGATATTGGTTTTACAGCTTGGGTTAGTAAAGATAATACAAATCCGAACTCTCCTGGTATTAACATATTAACCTATGAAACAGATAAAATTGGTATTCAAAAAGCAGCACTTTATGTTACTAATGAAGGGTCAAGTGACATGATGGTAAAAATAGAGTTTCACCAAGCAGTAACGGATGAAAAATTGAATCTTAATTATGGAAAAGATAACAGTGAAATAAATAATTACTTAGATGCTTTTAACCCACCAAATAAATATAAGATAAATGAACATGTTACTTTAAAAAACATGATTAGTATGTCCGCAAACTTGAAGCAAATCAAAAAGGGAAGTTATGAATTAACTATTTCTAAATATGAAATAGCCATCATTCCAATCGAAATAGATGTCACAAAAGAAGCTTTAAAACAAACACAAATCGGTGGAATCACACTCTCAGCTATTTCTCAAACTGACAAAGGCTATGAAGGAATCAATAGCGAATATAAAACAAACATTCCAATTGTGATTACGCCAAAAACATTGAAGGGTAAAGAAATTGGAAATACAGTAAATGCATCACTAGTAAAAACAAACAATAAGCATCTGAAACTAGACGTGCGTTCAAATTCAAAAACTCTTTTAAACACCAATTTTGAAATGGATGTAAAAGAAAAAAATGGAAAAAATATTGCACATTATGAAAAAAAGGGAGCGATTTTTGTACCTGATGCAAGTATTCCTTTTGATTTAAGCTTAGATCATCCATTAGAAGAAAATAAAACGTATGAATTAACCTTAAAACAAAGTAACCCTGGCTCAGTTTTAACACAAGAATTTCATCTAACAAATACGAACGAAATTTTACCAGGAGCAAAGGAAGAAACGAATCAATTTGGTTGGGCAATTGCGTTAGTGGGTGGACTCATTTTGATAAGTAGTGGCTTGTATTTCTTATTTTTAAAATCTAGAACAAAATAGGTTGGGTACTTGGTGAGTATCTTTGTACAAAAGAGACTGCTTAATCCAACCGAAATGGATAATAAATTATTTTACTTCAAGTCTAATTGCTTTAATTAATAATGAAAAAGCGTTACACTCTTGTTATCAAATTAATCAAAGGAGTTCCAAATATGAGATTGAAAGACGATGGTATTAACTTATTAGAAGTAGACGAAAAGTTCCCATTAGGCGGCATTCATCACGTGACCGCAATTACTTCATCCGCTCAACACATCTACAACTTTTTCACAAATATTTTAGGTTTACGCTTAGCCAAATTAACCGTTAACCAAGATGATTATGAAACGTATCATTTGTATTTTACGGATGAAGATGGCAATGCCGGAACGGATATGACATTCTTTGATTTTAAGGACATTCCAAAAGGAACAAAAGGCAAAAACAATATTGACCGTACGGGTATGCGTGTGCCAACAGATGCCTCAGTTGATTATTGGTTTGATCGTTTAACGAAAGCGGATGTCGTTCATGGCAATATTCAGACTTTATTTGGTCGTAAATATTTTGATTTTGAAGATATGGATGGTCAACAATACCAAATCGTTTCCGATCAAGGCAATACTGGTGTAGCTGGTGGAAAACCTTGGATGTTATCAAATGTTGAAAAAGAACATGCGATTATCGGCTTAGGACCTTTGTTTGTGAAAGTTGGCAATTATGAAAACTTCAAATTAATCCTAGAAGCTGTTTTAGGTTTCAGACATACAGCAAGTGAAGGCAAATACCATCAATTTGAAATTGCAACAGGTGGTTCTGGTGCAACGATTATCGCAGTAGAAGCCGAAGGTGAATTAGAAGCCGTTCAAGGTTATGGCAATGTGCATCATTTGGCTTTACGTGTCAAAGATTTAGACAGTTTGCAATATTGGATTGAGCGTATTCAAGGCGTTCGTTTACCAAATTCAGGTTTTGTTGATCGTTTTTATTTCTCAAGTGAATACTTCTTATCTGCACGTAATGTCTTGTTTGAATTAGCAACCGACACTCCAGGTAAAGGTGCTTTGGAAATGGTGGCGGAAGGTAATGCTACAATCACAGATGTGGAAGAAGCAAAAATCACTTCAGGTTTTTGGATTGATGAAACCAAAGAAGAATCTGGTAAAGACTTAAGCTTGCCGCCACACTTATTCCCTGGTGATGAAGCAACCAAAGCCGCAACTGCAGCTCGCCTTCGTCCATTAGATACGAGTGATGCGATGCGCGATCGCAATGAAGACGCTCTTTGGACGGTTGAAGATGTCTTAAAAGGAAAGTAGGTGTGTTTTTTGCCACAATATAAAACACAAGAGTTGCCACCACCATTAGTGTATAAATTGCTCTCAGGCTCAGTCATTCCCAGACCAATTGCTTGGGTGACGACACAAAATGCACAAGGAGTGGTTAATGCAGCGCCATTTAGTTTCTTTAATGTCGTTTCAGCCTATCCACCAATTGTGAGTATTTCGATGTTAAATGAAAAAGACACACTAAACAACCTGTTGGCAAATAAAGAAGCAGTCATT
>JAITWV010000209.1 GCA_031285105.1 Streptococcaceae bacterium
GCTCTATCATTTTTAGCAGGAATTCTCATCCACACTAAAAATTATAGAGCCTTTTTTTGTTGCTATTTAACACAATTAACTAATATTTAGTTGTGATGATTGGCTTGCATTATTCAAATATCAAAAGAAATTATTGATATTTTTGAAAAATCGTTAGTTCCTAACGTATTTAAATAGATATGTTTAATGACCTCTTTGGAAACATATTTAGCGATTGCTCTATCCTTAGAGCCACAAGGGATTGAGAATAATAAAGACCTCATTTTAGGGAATAAAGACCTCATTTTAGGGAACAAAAATCATTTGGAAGAATAAAAGTTTTATTTTTAAGAAAATTGAGGATAGTTATGGCGAACGAAACAGTGAAATACAACAACGAATTAAATACAGTGGTGATGAGTCGCTGGACGAAAGAAGAAATGAATCTTTTTTTCTCTATTATTTCAAGATTGAAGGAACAAAATGGCTTTGCTGCTATTAATGATTCTGAGTTAAGGCAACTCTCAAAAATAAAAACGAAGGATTATTCTCAATATAAAGCGTCTGTTCAGAAACTGTCGGAGAAATTAAATACGCTTCAATTTTGGAAAGAAACAGATGATGCCATTAGTCCTTTCAGCGGACGAAAAGTAAAAAAGCTTACACTTCAGTCTGTATTTAAATCAATGGACATCTACGATAAAGAGGGTTTATACATTGAAGGGATTACAATCGATATAAACCAAGAATTCTTATTTTTGTTCAAAGAGTTATCTCGAAATTATACGACTTTTGAATTACTGGAATTTCAAAATATCCAATCGACGTATGCCAAAACAATGTATCGCCTTTTAAAACAGTGGAAAACAATTGGCAAAAAGGAATTTCATCTGGAAGATCTATATGTTTTATTGGACGTTCCTGAAGCTGGTCGCAATAGAAAATATTTTACGGATCGAGTATTAAAACCAGTCAAAAAAGAATTACTGAAGTATTTTCAAGGATTGAGTGTAAAACCATTGGTAGATAAATCATATAGCAGCAGAGGAAGAAAGCCTGTTATTGGTTATTCGTTTACTTGGCAAAAACAAGAAAGTAACGAGTGGATTGAAGGAAAGTATGAGCTTAAAGAAGAAAATAGACAAGCAGAAAAAGAAAGCAATAGCGAGAGTTATGTTCGTAAATTTCCTAATGGTTCACAAAAAGTAATCAAAAGAGAAAAATTACCAGAGTATATTATTGAACAAGAGAAATTTTCTAAACAGAAAAAGAGTTCGGTATCTTCAGATAAGCTATCAGATGTTGATGATGCCTTTGAAGCATTAATGAAAACTTTGGAGCAAAAAAATTAGTAATAGTTAGGAGAAAACTTATGAGTCGCAATGATGTAGAGTATAAAATCGGCAGAAGCTATGATGTTACTGCAATCAATGAAATAAGCGTGTCTATGCGTGGATTTTCGTTTACGTGCATCTATGGTCAGCACGTAAATGGTTACTACTTAGCTATTCCGAATTGGGAATGGTCTTGTGAATTGGCAGTACTAACTGATGTGCTTTGGAATAGCGAGTCCATTGAAAAAATGTTTGGAAAAGTTTATGACGAAGATGAAAAAGAATGGATTCCACGATTTGGCGAGTATACTGAACCAATGTCGGTTGCCTTAGCCAGAGCCATTAAAGAAGATTACTTGATGCAAGAGGAACAATAACCAAATTTTCATTGCCTAGCCTTATTTGTTAGGCATATTACGGATATAGTTTAATTGGTAAAACACAAAGCAAAAATCTAAGTCTTCCTCCTGAAGATACGGTTAGCTTTGTTTGTGAGTTCGATTCTCGCTATTCGTATTGACTTTGCAAGTCGTAAAAATTGCAATAAGAATGAAAACGTTATTGAAGAAGTTAAGCAGAAATGCTGTATGTCAAAAAACGATAACTTAACAATAGCAGAAGTAATTTATCGTTCTTTGAAAATTAAATAAATCAGTGATGGATAGCGTGACGTAAATCACTGAGTAAATTCCAACAGATGGAATTAGTCACCATGAAAGAGATGAGGTTAGTCAGAGCGAAGATTGAACGAGAATGTTCAGGAGCCAAGCGATGAGCAAGTCTAAGGACTTAGGAGCGGCACTCACGAAACGGTGAAGGGGATTATATCCATAACCCTTGCGACAGTTGTATGTATCAACTGGCATGTGACACCTGCGATCAGGCAAAAAAATGAGAACACAAACTCGGAATAGCATGCGAATAAATTGTGATTTTATAGATATTGGTATTTTCAAATGAAATTGAAGTTCGATTCTTCAAATCTATGTTGTCTATTTAGACAAAATGTTTTTCAGGAGGAAGCAAAAATATGTACAGGAAGGAAAGTTTTGCATTAAGGTATCAAGATTTGGTTTCATTAGGTCGTAATAGGCAGCTTAAGGTTATTGTGAAGACTTTTGATGGAGAAGTGGGTAATGTGTCGAATGAAGGTGTGAGTTTAATTGTGTCAGGGATTAGCGCTGAAACAAAGAAACCATTTAACATTGCTAAACTGTGGAGTTTCAAAGAAATTTTTCCAAAAGTAAAGTCAGTGTCAGCAATCGAAGTTGAAAAGTGGCCCATAAAGTCCAAGTTGATTGCAGATAGGCGTTATCCCAATCAGAGCCTTATGACGACTGGGAATCGGGTATATGTTCGGAAGAATGTGAAGAAACGCCATTCAGTGAATAAGAAAGAGGGGAAAAGAGGTTAGAGTGCAAAACCGATGGCACTGTTTATCGGAGCTGTCGGTTTTGCACGAAAATAAAAAGCGGATGTTTTTGCGAAAAGAAATGGCTATAGTAAAATAAATGTTAAGCAAGAGTAATTAAATTTTCGTAGTGTTTCCAAGCTTGTATATCTCACAATAGTGATGCTTGAAAGATGAAGAAAGAAGATGATAAATTGAAACAACTATTTTGGTGGGTCTTCGTTAAGCCTAAATTTGATGGTGATAAGTTACATTCTAAACGAGTTGGTTTTACGATTGATTTGATACATGATGAAACTAAAAAAGAATATCAGTCAGACAAGTATTGGCGGTTTGGTGGAGAATTGAGGAAGTTTGATACACAAAAAGCTGCAAAAGGTTATATTAAAAGATTTATAAGTACGCACGAAGATGTGCTTGAAGTGCATGATGTGTGAAAAGGCAATTTAATTTGAATAGTAAGATAAAAGACAGAACTTTAAACAGGTTGTGTCTTTTTTGCATTGAAATATAGATAACAAGTTACTTGTTTGGTCGTTTTTTCCGTTCAGGTGATATTTTTTTAGATTTACTATTGAATTTGATAAAATGGAGGTATTAATAAGGAATGGAATGGGTATTTATGTTACAAAAAGTATTGGCTTACGTCACGATTTGCACGTCAATTTTGGCAATTATATTTTCGGTCTTTACGTTAATTCAAACGCAAAACGCTCAAAAATACATGGAAAAATCGAATCAAGAAAATCAAGAATTATCTGAGAAAATGAGAAAGGAAGATGTTGCACGATTAGAAAAACAATTTTCCTTCAAGATGGATAAGGAGCCTCTGGAAATTGATGTGAAGTTAGATGAAACTAATATAAATAAACTTCAATTATTTGATACGAAAGGAAAAGAAATCCAGCAGGTTGATGCTCCGTTTATTCGTATCGAAAAGAAGACGGGATGGATTACAAAATTGTACTTCATTGATTCAAGTTTTAAAGATGATTATAAATGTCAACTTAAAACTACCCACTTTCGCTCACTTAAGAGTGGACAAAAATGCTCAATCATAGC
>JAITWV010000251.1 GCA_031285105.1 Streptococcaceae bacterium
CACCTTAAAACAATTAGAGCGTGACGGGATTACTTTACCAATTGAAGAAGGTGTAGCTTGGATAATAACCACGTGCTTGAACATCAATTAAGAAATAATTTTCGCGATTTTTATTGATTGATTCCCACACATTTTCCGGACGGCAATCATAAGGATAGGTCTCACCACCGGCAAGCATACAACCAATTTGATTTTCTGGATCAATTTCATGTCCGATTTTTGTCGCCAATGCAGAAGCTACTAACTCATGATGAGCAGCTGTCATTTTGACTTGCATTTCATTTTCGCCTTCTTCAAACACAATTCCAGCACCCATAAATGGTCCATGAAGTAAAACGTTGATTTCATTGAATGTTAGCCAATACTTAACCAAACCTTTGTAACGAGTGAACAAGACGCGGACTAAATTTTCATAAAAACCAATAACCTTACGATTTCTCCAACCACCATATTCTTTAATTAAGTGAATTGGAAAATCAAAGTGGGTAATAGTCACTAACGGCTCAATCCCATATTTGCGACATTCTTTGAAGATATTTTCGTAAAAAAGCAATCCTTCTTCATTTGGAAGGGCTTCATCACCTTTAGGAAAAATTCGTGTCCAACCAATTGACATACGGTATGTCTTAAAGCCCATTTCAGCAAACATGGCAATATCTTCTTTCCAATGCGTGTACATATCAATTGCTTCTTTTGCTGGATAGAAATATTTTTCATCATCAAACTCTAAATGTTTCACTTTTCCAGCAATAATCGGCCAACGATCCTCACCAATTGGCACCACATCAACGTTTGCTAAACCACGTCCGCCTTTGTTGTAGCCACCTTCACATTGGTTAGCAGCAGTTGCCCCACCCCATAAAAAATCTTTTCTTAAACTCATAATGATATCTCCAGTTTCCTAATTTTGATTACTGTTTAATGATAAAACAATTAGTTGGAAACTACAATAGCTTGAGGTAGGGATAATGAAAAAACATTCCCTTACGAAGATGCAAAGGAATGAGTCTTTTATTTATTCTAATTCACTAGTAATCTCAACACCTGTTGTGCCACCAGTTTCTTGAGATAAGTCAATGGCTCCGAGTTCTTTTTGAATTGCTTCTAAACCAGTCCAAAATTGAGCACTTGGAACAATTGAAATCGAGCCGTCATCAAAAGTAACTGCTTCTTCATCGTAATGTTGTTCAGCAAATTCTAAAATTTTTGTTTGCGCTTCTTGCATATCGCATGAATTAGGAAGTAACCAGACGAATAAAAGGTCTTCTGGCAAAGAAAGGTAAAATGTTTGGTAATCTTTTAAATTTACTTGCATAGTGCTTTAGTCCTCCAAAATTTAATTTTACTTTTTCATTATATCGGAAAACGAAAGAATTAACATTGATTAAGTCATATGAATTTGAATGGAAAAAATATGGAGATTTATTATGTGTGATTATATGACGAAAAAAAGGAGGCAATTTCTTCATCGGTGCACTTAAATATGCGAAAAATTTCTTCTAATAATTCAACACTAGGACGGCTTTTCCCATTTTCCCATTTCGTCACTGTGTGTCTGCTAACATACAATAATTTTGAGAGTTCCAATTGAGTGTACCCGTTTTGAATTCGCTTTTTGCGTAACCATTTTCCGTATTTCAATAAAACATCCCCCTTATTGATTGTTAAGCACACTTATTTAAATAGTAAATTAAGGATTGGAAAAAGTAAATGAATTTGAATGTGAATCATCTTCACTTTTCTACTCCTTTTTATTCTGGTATTCTAATTTCAATTACTTTATGATGTCGCATTATTTTTTATTTAGGAGGATATTTATGGATTTAGGTGTGCTTAATGGCAAATACGTATTAAAAACTTTTTTCGCAATATTATTTATGTTAGTTTTATCATCTAATAGCCAATCAGTAAGCGCTAGTAATATTGGAGAAGGTTTTGAAAGTCCTTTTCCAATATCAGTTGAAAACAAAGAGTTGATAGAAAATCTTTCAAAGTCTGAACCAGCTAATCGAGATTATATTATTAGTTCCATAAAAGTTTATGGTGATGCTACTAGCCCCGAAGATACGCAACAAAACTTTAATATTTATCTCAAAGAAGTGTTGGTGGAGCTTAAAAATTTCGATGCTTCACAAAACGAATTGCTTGATAATGCTATTAATAAAGGTTTGGAGGATTTCTCCAAAAGTAGAGTCATAACACCTTATCCGACGGCAGTAGCTTTATATAGGACTGGCATTGCGATTGTTGATAGAGTAGGTCACTGGCAAACAGCAAACTATATGAGACATGCAATTGTACCTGCAGACAAGCTTTTCACAAGTTATACACCTTCGACCTATTATAACAATAACGACACCTGGGCAAGAATGGTTGATTCTGAAGAATTAATGAAATCTTACTATGCTCGTCTCAAAGCAGAGGCATTTCAAGGAGGAAAAACTTCAGGATCATTTTCTGGTTGGTATACATTTACAAGCGGTCATTTAAGAACAGCGTTACAAGGAGTATCATATACTGTAAGTTATAAAAAACAGGCAAATGGAAATTATTTTACGAGTGTTAAAGTTACAGATATTTTTGATTTTGAATGGGAACTAAAAGGGTACAATAATAGTTTTGCAGTAGGTTTTGCAGTAGGTTTTGGAAATAATTATTGTTTTGCTGTACAATCAATTGGTGCAATTAAACCATATAAAATAGAGATTGTACGTTCAATTTCAAGGTAGCGATGGATAAGAATAAAATCATTAATATAAATTTTATCTTTTTATTAATTTGGTTTACAGGGACTATATTGACAATAAATTTTGTACCATTACAAGATTATAGTATTATGTCAGAAATCGAATTATTAATAACTCAAAGAGAACTGGCAATTAATTATTGGCTAGGAATATGGATTGTAAGGATTGCAAAATTTTGTTTAGTCTCCTTCAATCTTTATCTTTGGTTTTCTACAAAAGATGGGTCCAAAACAACAAAAAAGCTTGAAGACTAAATCTTTAAGCTTTTTTGTTGTTTCGTTAAGTAAATTAAGCTTCCAAGCGTGCCAAAAACTTAACCGGCAAACGTTTCAAAACACCAAATGAAACAAGTGAAGCAAGAACAATTTGAAGGATATTGCTGATGATAAATGGTGCAAATCCTGCTAAAAAGGCCGCTTCAAAACTAAGATTTAAGGCAACTTTTAACCATAATGTTCCTAATGTCAGTAATAACAAACTTCCGACAAAATTACCTAATACGATAAAAGCAAGTTTCCCACGTCCTAGCTCATGGATGAACGCACAGATAAAAGCTGTAAGAATAAACGAAATGATATATCCACCCGTTGGCCCAAATAAAGCCGCAAATCCACTATTTCCACCGGCATAAACAGGCAAGCCAATTGCACCCATTAAAACATAAAGGCTAACTGAAATTGTGCCCCATTTTTTACCTAGAATAATTGCTGTTAAAAAGACCGCAACGGATTGAAGAGTTAGTGGTACAGTTCCAATTGGTACGCTGATTTGAGCTAATATTCCAATAATTGCTGCAAAAAGTGACGCTAAAATCATCTGAAATAGTTTGTTGTTTTTCATAAAATTCCCCTCTTAAATAAAATTATTTATCTTGGCATGATTGTACTATATATTTGTGAGAGTTTCTACAATCATATTGTTTTTTTAGTGTTCATTTGTTACGCTAAATGTGAGGTGAAGAAAAATGAAATTAAATAAAGGTGATAAAGTAGCAATCATTTCCCTTTCTCGTGGATTATTGGGTGAAGGGTTTATGAAACATCAAAGAAAGTTAATCGAAAAAAGGTTACAATCATTTGGTTTAGAAGTTGTTTATACCCCAAATGCACTCAAAGGAATTGAGTTTTTAAAAGATAATCCAAAAAAGCGAGCACAGGATTTAAAGTGGGCATTTAAAGATGAAAGTATCAAAGGAATTATTTGTGCGATTGGTGGCGATGATACCTACCGAACACTGCCATATCTACTAGAAGACGATGAGTTTAAAGAATTAGTGAAAACAAATCCGAAATTATTTATTGGTTATTCAGATACCACAATTAATCATCTAATGTTTCAAAAATTAGGTTTGCCAACATTTTATGGTCATAGCGCGATTGTTGATTTTGGTGAATTAGATGATGAAATGCTTCCTTATTCTAAAAAGTGGTTTGAGAAACTCTTTAATATAGAAGAAAACATCGAAATTGAATCGAGTGCTATCTGGTATCTGGAAAGAGAAGACTTTAGCCAGACACAAATTGGGATTTCACGAATAGTTAAAAAAGAAACGCATGGCATCGAAATATTATCTGGAGAAGGCAACGTTTCAGGTGAGTTGTTTGGTGGTTGTGTCGAAAGTTTGGGTGAATTACTGCTTGGGGATCGTTATGGCGATGAGGCGAAAATGAATGAAAGATACCAACTTTTTCCGACCAGAAAAGAACTCAAAGGCAAAATTATTTTCCTAGAAAACAGTGATGAACAACCTACACCACAAAGATTAAGGCAGTTACTAGAAGTATTAGATGAGCATGGACTTTTTGAACAAGCAAGTGGGGTCATCATTGGCAAACCACAAGATGAAACGTATTATGACGAGTATAAGTTGCTTTACAAGGAGATTATCGGTAAATATGAAATGCCTGTTTTTTACAATTTAAATTTTGGTCATGCACACCCCAAATGTATTCTTCCTTATGGAGCAAGCGCTGAACTTGATGTGATGAATAAAAAAGTTGTGATTAAAGATTGGTTGAAAGAGAAATGATTGTTCGTTTTTTTCTTATAGAATGAAGCGATCATTTCATCATGATAAAAACACTCAAGTACCATGATGAAATGATCCATTTATCATGATGAAACGACTGATTTATCATGATAAAAAAATTTTTTACAATAGAGGCAAAAAAAGGAGAACATTGATTGAAAATAGTTCTCCTTTATTCGTTATTTAGTTAAGAATCTCCCCCAATGCTTCATTAGCTGCCAATTTCTCTTGCAACATTTTCAATAAAGCAGGGTTTTCAATCGTCCATTCACTCACCTCGGCAATGATTTTCAAAGGTTCTCGACTTCGATAAGAACGTGTTGGATTACCAGGGAACTTCTTATCTGTCACATTTGGATCATTTTCAAAAACATCCGTTGGTTCAACTAGATAGACTCTTGGTTTTCCGTCTCCTTTTGCCACCTCAGCAGCTAAACCGGCACCATTTTTTAAAGCGGTAAAGTAAATGTGGTTCATGATAACTCTGCTGTCGTAATTTGATTTGAACCCAGCAGTTAAGAAATCACCAATTTGTAAATCAGCTTTTGTTCCATGGTAAAAAGGCCCTTCATCTAAAATTGTCATTTTCATACCTCTCTTCTTGTATTCTGAGATATTATAACTCTTTCAACGGCTCACCGACAATAATTGAGTTTCCACTAAGGTCAGTTATTAAGAATCTTCTATCTTCCACTGTTTTATTCAATCGAGAAATACGAGGTAATCCTTTCACTGGTATTTTTCCATAATGGCTTTTTAAATTCGCTTTTAACCTTGTATGTAATTGCTCGATATTTTCCACATAAGCATAAGCACCACTTGGAGAATATTCAGGATGAAAGTTTTTATTGCCAAAAAAATTGATTTCAGTAAATTCATTTTCAACTGTCGCAAATTTGTAGGGAGCTTTTTGCAGATAAGTTGTTTTAAAACCAAGGGCTGTATAAAATTCTAACTGTTGTTCGATGTCGTAAATACAATGGAAAATTGGTACTGTTTTATTCATATGTCTTGTCCTTCTTTCTAGTGTTGAATTTAGTCTAGCAGGCTGGTTGAAAGATTTCCTATTGTTTTTTATTTTTTCGCAAAAAAATTAATTTGGTTCATATTAGGTGAATGAAATAAAAATAATAAAAGTTGAATTGAATGGGTTTTAAAGGTATTATTGTTTTGATGAATGTTTTGGTTCAATTTATATAAAGTATGAACCAAATTATAAGAGGTGATACTATGTATTTTGAAGAAGGAAAAGATTTAGGATTAAAAGAAAATATCCAATCTAATTTCCTTAAAACAGTGAGTGCTTATGCGAACTATCACGATGGGAAAATCATTTTTGGGATAAAAGATGATAAGGAAGTTATAGGGGTCAGTGATGTCGAAAAAGGAAGATTATCTATTGAAAATGCCATTAATGATAACATTTTTCCAAGACCAACTTTTCTTCTTGGAGTGGAACGTTTTGAAGAAAAAGAGTTGATTGTTTTAAAAGTCTTTAAAGGCAACCATCCACCTTATCAATATAAGAAAAAGGCATATCAAAGACAAGATAGTACAACTGTTGAAGTAGATAATATTAGTTTACAGCTTTGAAATGGATGAATATCTACGGAAAAAAGATGCTCGTGATGAAGGATTGAAAGAAGGCCGTGAAGAAGGAATGAAGATCGGTGAAGAAAAGGTACCTAAGAAACTCAAAAAAATATGATTTAATCTTTTAAAGAAAAAGACTTCAAAAAATCAGAGGTTGAAGCTATTTATCCTGAGTTGATTGAAATTATTTCCGAGTTTTTTTCTAAATAATTTTATAACAAAAAACTTACACAAAAAAATAAACGCATGGAATCGTAAAATCCATGCGTTTTTTGATTGAATATAATGATCACAAAAAAGGTAAAAATCGCTTGGTAGTATACTACCATTGAGGTTATTACTTGCAGTAACAACCTCAACTAAGAGAAACTATTTGAGGTTTTGATTTGGAAAATTATAATAAAAAGGCGGTTGAATTACTTAAAGAATTATGTCCTGATTTCGAGATATATTCTAAGGAGAACAAAAATTCTATAATTGAACACGATAGATATAGAGGCAGATTATCTAACAGAGGAAAAATATTGAGAGGATATTTTTATCTTAAAGTAAGTCTGGACGATATAAATTCTCTTGGATTGATAACAGGTAAATCGAATATAGCTAAATATGAATTAGAACAATTTTCATATAATTTTGAGACGAAAAAATTTAATAAGCTGGAGAAAGGCTGGAAAGATGAAAAATTAATTGAATTGTTGAGGTACTTAAAAATTAGAAGTGAAGAAAATTCAAATAACAGTTAAGTAAATATTTCATTGACCAGATTTTTAGGAAAGGAGGTCAGAAATATGGGCAAAGAATTTGGAGCTGGTTATTACAAAGGAATTCAAGAAGGATTGAAAAGAGCAGGACAGCAACAAAATAAAGGAGGTGGTGGATGCATAGTTGTTTTCATTATTCTTGGCGCTGTAGCTACATTTTTAATTAATATGACATGAATTTAAAACCACTGTGTTAGTTACCATTCAAAAGTTAGTTGTTTGTCTAACTTTTGAATGGCATTTTTATTTACAAAAAATTAAAAAACTTATTGACTTAGACCCACTCTAACAAGTTATGATAAGTATATGAAAAATAAATAGTAAAAAAGGGAGAAGAAAGATGAAAACTATTAAAGAAATTTCAGACGAACTCAGCGTATCAGCCTACACCATTCGCTTTTATGAAAAAGAAGGCTTACTAAACATTCCAAGAAACGATCGAGGGATTAGAGATTTTGATCAGCATTCTATTGAAGTATTAAAAGCTTTACTGCACTATCGAAACGCTGGTGTGGCTTTAGGTGATATCAAAAAAATGTTTGCTAACTATGACAATCACGAATATGTGCAGAGTCTACTTTTAGAAACGAAAAAAGAATTAGAATTAAAAATGGCAGAAATGCAAGCAACAATGAAGTTTTTAGATTATAAAATAGGTTTAAAATGTGAGCTTCTAGGAATGAAAGGAAGTGTTGGATAATGAAAAAAATTGCCGCTTTATCCGTTTCATTTGTCTTAGTTATCGCGATTTCCATTGGCGGAATTGTTCCTGAAATGCAAAACGCACTAGGTATTACTGGCACACAAGCAGAATTACTCCTAACCATGCCAAGTATCGCCATTTTAATTGCCGCCCTATTATCAAGTAGCGTTTCAGCAAGAATTGGCATGAAAAAAACAATCGGCTTAGGTTTATTGATCGTGGGAATTGCCGGAATGATGCCAGCGTTTTTACATAGCTACACCCCAATCTTACTCTCACGTTTCTTTTTAGGACTTGGCTTAGGACTGTTTAACCCATTAGCTGTTTCCATTATTAATGTTTTATTTGACGAAAAAGAAGTCCCGACGCTTTTAGGATTTCGTGGTTCAGTGGAGTTTTTAGGACAAAGTTTATTAACAATCATCGTTGGCTTATTATTTCAATTTGGATGGAATAGAAGTTTCTTAGTTTTTGGTGCAGCATTTGTTGTTTTAGCCATTTTTTTGGTATTCGTTCCAGAAGTGAAACCGGCAGTAACAGATATAATTGATGAAAAACCACAAAAAGATTATATGAACCCATTAGTCTATCTGATTGTGTTATTTTCGATTGTCTTAGTCATTTGCGCGGCAGCTATCGGGATTCGCTTTCCAATGTTAGCCGCAAGTGTGATGGGAGAAGGGTTCAACGCAAGTAACATCATGGCAGTTCAACCGATTTTTAACATAGTAGCCGCACTCGTTTTTGGTAAATTACATAATAAACTAGGACGAAAATTAGTTTATATCGCCTTGTTTGGGTTAGTCGTTTCGCAATTACTTGTTGGTTTTTCAAATGGATCGCTTATCTTAATCACCATCGGATTTTTCATTCACGGCTTAGTGCCAGCATGGATTTTCCCATTTGTGTTTAACACCGTGATGCGCCTTTCAAGTGGAAAAAAACAAAATACAGCAGTGTCTTACATAATGGTAGGGATTAACATTGGAATTTTTACCTTACCATTTGTCATGCAGGCACTAGAGTCTATCTTTGCGTTGGTTTATATTACCGATATTTATCCAATATTAGCAGTGATTACAGGATTGATGCTTGTTGGAATTGTGTTAACTAGCAAGAAAACAACACAACTAACTGCTGCTCAAAATTATTAAGTAAAAGACTGTTAGAGATCGAAATCTTTTTTAAAACGCTCGAGATCTTTTTGAAAAAGGTTTCGAGCGTTTAAGCAAAAGATCTAGATGTATTCAAAAAATAAATACCATTTAATTAAGAGAGGAAATTCTTATGACAAATAAAATTCTTATCGCTTATCACTCAGTAACAGGACACACGAAAACAGTGGCTGAGGCAATTCAAGCACAAACAGGTGGAGAAATTTTTGAAATCACACCGAATCATTTTTATTCAAGTGATGTCAATGATTATGAAGCCTTAACAAAACAAGCAAAAAAAGAATATGAAACAAATTTTAGGCCTGAGTTGAAAAAAATACTTACAAATATTGAAAACTACGATACAATTTTTATAGGCTCACCAAATTGGTGGAGTACGGTTTCTATTCCGATTTACTCATTGCTTGAAAACCTCGATACCACAGGAAAAACCATTATTCCATTCATCACGCACGGTGGCGGAGGTTTATCAAACACGATTTCGGATTTAAAGAAATTGTGTCCTAAGGCTAATGTATTAGAGCCGATTGAAGTCCACGTAACTCGTGCGAATGGATTTCATGTGAATGTTCAAGAAGAAGTGACAAAAGGAGTTCAACAAATTACATAATAGGAGAATATTGGAATGAATACAGTCGTTAATGCTTTAATTGAAAGAAGATCTGTACGAAAGTTTTCTGATCAAAGCGTACCAAAAGAGTTAATCGAAGAAATCATTAAAGCTGGATCTTTTGCCCCTAGCGCAAGAAATCAGCAACCAGGAAAAGTGGTGGCAATCACAAACCCTGAATTAATTTCTAAATTATCTAAAATGAATGCAGAAATTATGAATGTGACGAGTGATCCGTTTTTTGGTGCACCAGTTGTTTTAATTGTTTTCGCCAAAAAAGCAACCTCGCACCGAGTAAATGATGGGACTTTAATTGCAGGAAATATCTTAAATGCCACTCATGCACTTGGTTTAGGTGCGACTTGGATTAATCGTGCTAGAGAAATGTTTGAAACACCAGAGGGCATTGAATTAATGAACGAGTGGGGCTTTGAAGAAGAGTACGAAGGGATTTGTAATATTATTATCGGCTATCCAGCAAGAGAAATTCCAAAACCACCAAAAAGAAAAGAAAATTTTTCAATTTGGATTGATTAATTATCTAAAATAGGAGAAAAAATATGACAACAGCAACAAAATTCGAACTACTACATAAAATCAACTCACCACAAGATGTCAAACAATTAACAATAGAAGAAATGAAAGAGTTAGCAACCCAAGCGCGTGAGTTAATCATCAACAAAGTCAATGCAATCGGCGGACACATGGGACCAAATTTAGGTTTTGTTGAAGCGACCATTGCCTTACATTACGTGTTCAATTCTCCAAAAGATAAATTTGTTTTCGACGTTTCGCATCAATGTTATACGCACAAAATGTTGACTGGACGTAAAGAAGGCTACTTGAATCCAGAGAAATATCAAACAATTTCAGGGTTCACCAATCCGCATGAAAGTGAACATGATATTTTTGAAATTGGACATACATCTACTTCTGTTTCATTAGCAACAGGTCTTGCCAAAGGTCGTGATTTAACTGGTGGCAATGAAAATATTATCGCAATTATTGGCGATGGCTCATTAAGTGGCGGTCAAGCGTTTGAAGGTCTGAGTAATGCTGCTGAACTGAACTCAAACATGATTATTTTGGTGAATGACAATGATATGTCGATTTCGCCAAATGCTGGTGGACTTTATCAAAACTTGGCATTGTTACGTGAAACCAAAGGGACGGCTAAAAATAATTTCTTTACGACCTTAGGTTTTGATTATCTTTTTGTTGAAGATGGAAATGATGTTGAAGCTTTAATTGAAGTATTTAACCAAGTAAAAGATTCAAATAAGCCGGTAATCTTACACGTTTTGACTGAAAAAGGGTTAGGTTTACCGCAAGCACAAACGAATAAAGAAGCATTCCATTGGATCTTGCCTGAAAAGTTGAGAAATGCACCAACAAGTGAAGATTACAATTCAATCACAGTAGACTATATCCTTGAAAAAGCAAAAAATGACCAAAAAGTTGTGGCGATTACTCCAGGAACAGCTGGCTTAGGTTCAATGCGTCCAGAAGTTCGTGCAAAATTAGGTTCACAATTTATCGATGTAGGAATTGCTGAACAACATGCAGTGGCTTTGGCTTCAGGAATAGCAACAAACGGTGGGAAACCAATCTTACAAATTTCAAGTTCATTTGTGCAACGAGCCTATGATCAATTATCACAAGATTTAGCATTAAACAACGCTCCAGCAACGATTTTGGTTTATCGCAGTGGGATTTCTTCAGCAGATGCCACACACTTGGGGACGTTTGACATTCCATTGATTTCAAATATTCCTAATATCACTTATCTAATGCCAACAAATAAAGAAGAATACTTGGCGATGTTAGATTGGTCTGTTGAGCAAACCGAACAATCAGTAGTTATTCGTGTACCAAATACGCAAGTAACATCAACGGGTAATCATGTGACATTTAACGGTGATTTAAGCTATAAAGTTATAGAAAAAGGATCAAAAATAGCTATTTTAGCTTTAGGACAATATTTTGAAAAAGGCCGTGAAATTGCAAAAGAATTAGGAGCAACCTTGATTAATCCAGTTTCAGCGACTCATTTGGATACAAAAATGCTTGAAGAATTAAAACAAACCCATGACATCATCGTGACACTAGAAGACGGACAAATTGAAGGCGGATTTGGAGAGAAGATTGCAAATTACTACAGCTCATCAACAATGAAAGTTTTAACAAAAGGAGCAACAAAACGCTTTTCTTCACGCGAATCAATGGATGATTTATTTGCACGATATGGACTAGAAAATGAGCAGATTGTAAAAGATGTTTTGCAATTGAACAACTAAAATTTAAGAAAATGTGATGAGTATTCGTTTATTCATTGCATTTTTTTATTGACTGACCATCGTTCCCATAAGTTATGCTTAAGCTAATAAATGATTGGAGGAACAAAAAATGTTTGCAGATTATCACGTACATAGCGACTACAGTGACGATTCATGGTATTTAATAGAAGATGTGGTCAAAGATGCGATTAAATTAGGTCTAGAAGAAATATGTTTTACTGATCATGTGGATTACGGTATCAAAGAAGATTGGAAGGAAGAAGACGAATATATCGTTGGTGGCAATAAAATCGTTAAAAATGTTTTTTATGAGCGCTATTTCCCAGAATTACAACACGTTACTAGGAAATATAAAGACCAAATTACCGTCAAAACAGGTTTAGAGTTTGGGATTCAAATGCACACAATCCCTGAATTTGAAAAACTTTATGCGACCTATGACTATGATTTCATTTTGTTATCCGTTCATCAAATCGACAACCAAGAATTTTGGACGGGCGATTATCAAAAAGGACGTAGTGATAAAGAAAGTTATGACCGCTATTATGATGAAATGCTGCAATTGGTAAAAACATATAAAAATTACAGTTGCCTAGCACACATGGATTTAATTCGTCGATATTTAGATAAAAATGTCGATATGTTTGAGCATAACAAACAAGAAATAACGGAAATTTTGAAAATTC
>JAITWV010000280.1 GCA_031285105.1 Streptococcaceae bacterium
GTTTCAGATTAATGGGACAGTAAATACCTTTAAATATGACGGGAATTGGTTTGCAAGTGGAAATTATCAAGCCTTCAACTTCAATATTGATCAAGGAGGAAAATTCCTAGCAACAACAGGTGGTGGAGCGATTAACCTGAATAGTTTCTCACAACCTGTAAAATGGACATTCAACAAAGACTCACAATTATTGTTTAATAGTATGTCCTCTTCAACTTTATTGAATAACCCAAAAGTTTCAGGCAGCTCATTGACTTTAAATGATCCTGCCGTGGTAACATTCAATGCGTCAAATGCAAATGTAATTAATGGTACATTGTCTAATTTCCCAGTAACTATCAACGGTACTGGACTAAGAACACACGCATCAGCTACCGGGACAACCTTTGATTCAACCTTTGACATGAATAAACCAAATAGGGATGATATTGTCCCAAATACTAGTGACACTTGGTATTTCAATAATATTGGTACGATAAATAATCTGGGTGGTTCAATTACAACACCAGGATTTGCATTTCCATATAGTGCAGCAGATATTACCAAAATCAACGCAGCAAAATATCTATCTTGGTACAAACCTCTAGGCACTCAAATTTACGGCTACAAATCAAACATGAGTCGTACTTTTAATGTTGGTTTAGGAAACTTACCAGCAGACGGTTCATTTTCACCAAGTATCTCAGGAAATGCTGTTCAAAATATTGTGGTAGCCGATGACCGTAATCCCAAACCAAACTTTGCGATTACCTTGAGTATGGTACAAAACAATATTCCGGATAAATTGAATTTCACTTGGACAGATCCGACAACTTCAACGGAAACACCATTAGTGCTCAATACATCCCAACAAATTATTGGAACGGACACAAATGGGAATTTATCACCAGCACCTAAGTCAACTGCGAATGCTGGGATGAATTATACTTTTGAATTTGCGACTGATAAAGGGTTGAAAGTTCAGGCGAAGAATAATTTGAAGGTACAGGCGAATACGAATGCTGGGACGTTTAAGTATTCGATTAATTCTGGGGTTTAGTTAGATTAAATAATATACATCTTTGGAACTTGAAAATCCAACGACTCGCATTCAACGATAATTTATAGAATGGTAGCTGTTGGTTTTTTTGTATAATTTTATTCGAGAGATGCGAGACTTAAAAGGTGTTCAGGATATTACTAAGAAAGGGTATAAAAAATGGCTAATCAAGTAGTAAACTTTCAAGTACATCTTATATATAATATGCTTACAACTGTAGACATAGCAGAGGCGAAAAGAAATAAATGACATTTCAATGTGCAATCAATTGTAGTCCACTCATTTAATATGTTATGGTGTATATATAAATGAAAAAGGAGTGGACTAAAAATGGATGTAAAAATCGAAGTAGCTGATTTGTTAAAAAAGATTGTCGACCAAGGAGATGTGACACTTGCAACTTCTTTTCGCGATCAAGTAAGTGCAAGAACAGTATCGGTCATTGAATATGATGGAAAAATTGCTTTTCAAACCGATGAACATTCACGTAAATTCAAAAAACTCACGAGAAATACCAACGTGGCCATTTGTGCACATGATATTCAGTTAGAAGGAATTGCCAATGTTACTGGTACACCAATGGGCAATGAAACGTTTAAGGACTTGTATAAAAAGCGCCACCCCGAGCGTTATAAGCACTATTCAGAAATTTCATCTGAGCGGGTAGTCGAGATTGAACCGAAAATGTTAAAGCTGTGGTGTTATGAAAATGAAAAGCCACATATTTTATTTATTGATTTAGAAAATAATATTGTTAATAAAATCCCATTCTTTTATCAAGATATTGTGGATAGTAATCTTATAGAAGAATAAGCAAAACGAGGTTGGGACACGAGATGTGCTTGTGTCCCAACCTCATTTTTTATTTCCCAATCAACCAAACAAATGGTTAACGAATCGCTGAAGTTATATTTACGATGATATTTTATTTGCAAATATGTAAAATTTACTATAACATATTTGCAAAGTTAAAATAAACAAATACGTAAGATGAACTAAAACAAATATGTAAAATAGTTTTAATGGAATTAGAATAGGTAATACTAAACTGTAGGGAAAGTATCAAAAATAAATGAGGTGAAAAATTTGTATCAAAAAAGAATTGTTGATAAAGATATCGCAGAGTTCATGCAATATGCCCCAGCGATTTTAATTGAAGGTGCTAAGGCTGTAGGGAAGACTGAAACAGCCTCTAACTAAGCAAAAACAATTTTTTCAATGGATAATGATGTAACAAGAACGATTTTACTAGCAGATCCCGAAGGAATGTTAAACGAAGAAATACCTATCCTTATTGATGAATGGCAACTAGCTCCTTCTTTATGGAATTTTGTCCGTCATCAAGTAGATAAAGGACTAAAACCTGGTTCGGTGCTCTTTACAGGTAGCAGCATCCGAATAAATGCAAAAATACACAGCGGTGCAGGTCGGATTATTCGTATGAAGATGAGACCATTCAGTATTGAAGAAAGAAGTATGAACGACACTTATATCCGTGTGACAGACTTGTTTTCAATACAAACCAATCAAAAAATCAGTGGAAAAACAGATAAAAAAATGAATGATTATTTGACTGAAATTTACCTGTCTGGTTTTCCTGGTATTAGAAAAATGTCTGAACGATTACGCAAGAAAATGATTGCAAGCTACATCGAAAATATTAGTGAACATGAATTTGAGCAAAATGGCTTTCCATCCGTACGTCCAGAAAGTTTAAATGCCTGGATGCGTGCGTATGCGGCTGCAATAGCTACAACCACGCAGTTTCAAACAATTATAGATTCTGCGATGGCAAACAATGAACAAGCACCAACACGCCCCACTGCTACGTCCTATAGAGAAGCTTTACAAAAATTATATATTATCGACGAAGTACCTTCATTCTTAGGATTTGGCAAATTATTCCCAAATCTAGCGAAATCATCAAAGCATTTTATGTTAGACCCTGCTATTGCCCTTTCTCTTCTTGGTGTAGAAAGAGAGAATTTGGAAAACTATCATGTACCTCACCATGTTGGGAAACTCAACCAAACATTTATCGGACAATTACTAGAATCATTGGTTTATCAAAGCCTGGTCGTCTATGCACAAACAACTGATTCAAAATTGTATCACCTGAGAGAAAATCGAGGGAAAAGAGAAATTGATTTTATTTTACAAAGAGGGAATACACTGATTTTATTTGAGGTAAAAGCTGACCCAGAAGCAAAAAACAGCTATGTTGAACATTTGAATTGGGTAGAAGAAAGAGTAAAGGAAGAATTTAAAGTTGTTAAAGTATTACTGAACACGGGTCCACGTGCATTTACAAGATCTGATGGTGTACATGTTGTTCCAATATCGATGCTTGGTGTATAAGAAGTTATAACTAAACTATCAAGATATTGTGGATAGTAATATAATTGAAGAATAAGCAAAACGAGGTTGAGGCTGGGACAAAACTCTGAATGCGTAGAAGAAAAACGAACGTTCAAGCACTAGCACAAAACTTCAATCGCAAAAACCTCCCAAAATCTATCTTTGATGATAGATTTTGGGAGATTTTTACATTATTCGACTGAAAACTATAGTTAAAAAATTGTTTTGTCCCAGCCTCAATCTCGTTTTTTGTTCCCCAATGCATGAGTCACATTAGTCGTATAATTTATTTTTTTTAAAACCAAAAAATAAATACGAAAATTACCGTTCACTCTAATAGAATAATACTATCAATAATGATGAGATGATGATTAAGAGGAAAGGTAGCAAATGAATAATAAAAGTTTAAAAAACAAATTAACACAAATGATTATGGTTTCAACAATGGTTTTAGGAAGTTCAATGCCGATGTTTTCAAGTAGTGTTGAAGCAGCAAGTGTTGGGGCAACGATTGATAATCCGGGAAATGTCAGTGCAAACTCGAACAATACTGGGAATACTCCTGACTATGGCATGGCAACGGATAACGGAGGCACTCCTACTGGATGGACTGGGGTAGCAACAAGCATCGGGTTAGGTGCAGGTGGTTCATACACTTCAGGAAATATGCCAGACGTAAATGGAGCTTCTTCAGTAAAAATGAAAGCCGTAGCACCAGTATTTGATAGCAATGGGATGGCTGTTTTATCGAGTACTGATAACCCAATAAACACACCATTAACCTCTTATACAAATAATCCAGCAAACCGTGGAGCTGGTCGTAGTGCAATGGTCATGGGCGCAACTATTGATTGGAAAAGTAATTTCACTATGACCTATAATTTAAAAGGTGGAGGTGCTTATGGGAATAATGGTGGGGGTGTCGGATTAATGTTCACTCCATTAAAGCCTAGCGACCTAGTTTCCTATATTAATGGGAATGCGGTAAACTCTCCGCTCTCAAGTTCACCTTTGCAATTAGTAGCAGGAAATGTTGGTAATTCAGGAATCGCAAACATCCCAAATTCATTTGGGATGTTTACAACGGGTGATAAATCTCAAGGACTACAACTTGCTTTTTCAAAACAAACAGCAGCAGGTAGTACATCGAATTCTAGTTACAACGCACCTTCTGGGGCACCAACCATGTGGACAGATCCAACGACGCCAACGAATTCATTTACTTTCGCAGCAGGTAGTGGATTTACAATGGACGCGATTACAGATGGGAATGCAATGAGCCCTGAATGGAAAAATGCAGATTATAAAATTGACTATAATGCTTCATCCATGTTATTAACTGTTACACCCATGCAACCAGGTACAACAACCCCAATTCAAGTGGACCAATCAAAAATTGCTACAACAAACAACGGTGGGGGTAGTTATTACACAGCCCATGGTACAGGAAAAATTGATGAAAAATTAACTTTCACCGTTCCTTCAAAATTAAAAGGAGTTCCTTATTCATTCGCTATTTCAAAAACAATGAATACTCTAACTGGTTTAGGGGTGGGGACTGGACAATATGCACCAGGAACTGGGACTGCAGGGATTACTTTCCCATCCTTCCCAAATCAGCCAGTAACAACTTCGGTTCAATTGGTGAATTACTCTATCCCAGTAGCGACAAGCAAAGTAACCGTAACCTACAAAGACACAGCAGGAGCAACAATCAAAACAACAACCCTCGGCGCAAACGTGGGAAATACCATTGGCATCAATGGGCTAGCACCAAATGCAGCTACAGACACATGGACGTTTGACCCGGCAGATATTCCAGGGTACAAACTGCAAAGTGCACCAACGGATATAACAGAAACAACCGTCGCAGCAGATGGTTCAGCGAAATTAACTTTAACTTATTTAGCACAAGATCCAAATCTATTCAAAGAATCAAATGTAAAAATCGCGTTTCAAGCGGGTCCTTCCATCGTTGACCCATTGGACCCAGAAAACCCAGATATTTCTAAACCATTGGACCCAACAAATCCAGATGGTTCAGTTAGACCTCCAAGTACAGGTGGTTACTTATCGATTGACTTTGCATCAGGTTTATTCTTTGGAGCGAATAATTTAAACAAAACAAAAATCTATGCACATCCTCAATTAATCAATGGTGCGGCACCAGTAGCGGATTACGCGCAAGTAACCGACCAACGTGCAGGTGCAGACAAAACAGGTTGGAATTTAAGCGTGCAAACACAAGGTCAATTTAGACGTGCAGGTGTTGACCCAAGTACTGAGGCAACAGCACCAGTCGGCGATTTCTTGACGGGGGCGACGATTAATGTTGTCAAAGCAGGAACAAAAGGATTAACTGGACAAACCGATCCAATTACTTCAAAAGCAAGCTTTACCATTAACAATAGCGCCCAAAGTATTATGAGTGCAGCTAGTGGTCAAGGGGTCGGCACATGGACTATGCACTTTGGAACAAAATCTGATTATGATACAAGTGCGGTTGGTGAAAATGACGTAGCTTCAAAATCACCCATCACTTTAGACATTCCAGCTTCCACACCGAAGAAAAGTGATAAATACTCAACGAGCTTACTTTGGACATTAGCAGATGTACCAGCAAACTAAAAGGAGCCAGATTAATGAAGAAAAAATATAAATTAACCTTTTTAAGTACGGCTCTTCTCGTTGGCTTAATGGGTACAACAACTATTTTTGCAGATACACAAATCGACACAAACAACACTTCTGCGGATGCATTTATCAATGTGACCGC
>JAITWV010000017.1 GCA_031285105.1 Streptococcaceae bacterium
GGATAATCAACAAATCAGGCAAACAATTGACTTCAAGCAAGTTCGTGTGAAACAAATAGCTGAAACAGGAGTGGGAAATTATTCGTTAATTTACAATAAAAACGAGAAAATTGGTTGGATAGAATCAAAATACTTGACAAATTAAATATTCCTTAAGAAAGATAACAGCAAACAATACTGTTATCTTTTTGCGTTGTATCAATGAAAATAGCGATCTGTATTAATACAAAAGTTAATGTTGTAATACAGAAATTTACCGAAAATCGCTCAAACCCTCTTGTGCAAACGGTTTACATGTATTATTATTGTTCATGTAGAAAAGAAACACATATAATAACTGTAACAGTTAACAAGCTGTACTTACACACTCAAGGAGGACCACAATGTCAAAAGCAGCAAATGAAACAATGACAGATGTATTTGCAAAAGCCTGGGAAGGATTTGCAGGAGACGATTGGAAAACAAAAGCAAGTGTACAACGTTTCGTAAAACACAATGTAACCCCTTATGATGGAGATGAATCTTTCTTAGCACCAGCTACTGAGCGTTCATTGAAAGTTAAAGAGATTATCGAATCTACAAAAGAAAAATATGAAGCAACTCAATTTCCTATGGATACTGATCGTGTAGCATCAATTCACGAAATTCCAGCAGGTTATGTGGATGCAAATGATAAAGATTTAGAAGTAATTTACGGATTACAAAACTCTGAATTGTTCCGTTTAAGCTTTATGCCTAAAGGTGGTATTCGTACAGCTGAATCTGCATTAAAAGAAAATGGATACACTCCAGACCCATTGATGCATGAAATTTATACAAAACACACTGTAACAGTAAATGACGCAATTTTTAAAGCTTACACTAAAAATGTACGTCGCGCACGTCATGCTCATACTGTAACAGGTTTACCAGATGCTTACTCTCGTGGACGTATCATCGGTGTTTATACTCGCCTAGCTTTATACGGAGCTGACTTCTTAATGAAAGAAAAAGCACGTGAATGGGACGCGATTACTGAAATCACTGAAGAAACTATCCGCTTAAAAGAAGAAATCAACATGCAATACCAAGCTTTATCACAAGTTATTGAGTTTGGTAAATTATACGGATTAGATGTTGCTCGTCCTGCCTATGATGTAAAAGAGGCTATCCAATGGACAAACCTCGCATTTATGGCTGTATGTCGTGTAATCAATGGTGCTGCAACTTCATTAGGTCGTGTGCCAATCGTTTTAGATGCATACGCTGAACGTGACTTAGCTCGTGGCACTTACACTGAGTCTGAAATCCAAGAAATGGTTGATGATTTCGTATTGAAATTACGTACTGTTAAATTTGCACGTACTAAAGCATATGATGCATTATACTCAGGTGACCCAACATTCATCACAACTTCATTAGCAGGTTTATCAAATGATGGAACTCATCGTGTTACAAAAATGGACTACCGTTTCTTAAACACATTAGACAACGTTGGTAACTCTCCTGAACCTAACTTGACTGTATTATGGGCTGAAACATTACCACATGCATTCAAACGTTACTGTATGGATATGTCACACAAACATTCTTCTATCCAATATGAAGGTGTTTCAACAATGGCTACTGAGGGTTACGGCGAAATGTCATGTATCTCATGTTGTGTATCTCCACTTGATCCAGAATCAGAAGCAGAACGTCACAACATCCAATACTTTGGCGCACGCGTTAACGTATTAAAAGCATTATTAACAGGTCTTAACGGTGGATTTGATGACTTACACAAAGATTACAAAGTGTTTGACATTGCACCAGTGAAAGATGAAGTATTAAACTACGATACAGTTATGGCTAACTTTACTGAAACGATGGATTGGTTAACTAAGACATACGTTGATGCACTGAACGCTATTCACTATATGACTGATAAATACAACTACGAAGCTGTTCAAATGGCATTCTTACCATCACGCGTTCGCGCTAACATGGGATTTGGTATCTGTGGATTTGCTAACACAGTTGACTCATTATCAGCAATCAAATACGCTAAAGTAACAACTATCCGCGACGAAGATGGTTATATCACTGATTACTCAGTTGAAGGCGACTTCCCACGTTGGGGTGAAGATGATGACCGTGTTGATGAAATCGCGAAAATGGTGACAGAAATGTACATCGAGCGTTTACGTTCACACAAATTATACAAAGATGCAGAAGCTACTGTTTCATTGTTAACAATCACTTCAAACGTTGCTTACTCTAAACAAACAGGTAATTCACCAGTTCATAAAGGTGCGTTCATGAATGAAGATGGAACTGTTAACACTTCTGAAGTTGAATTCTTCTCACCAGGAGCTAACCCATCAAACAAATCACGTGGTGGTTGGATGCAAAACTTGAACTCATTAGCGAAATTAGACTTTGCTAACTGTGCAGACGGTATTTCATTAACTACACAAGTTGCACCTCAAGCTTTAGGTAAAACGCGTGATCAACAAGTTGAAAACTTAGTAGACGTATTAGATGGTTTCTTTGAAAAAGGTGGCCAACACGTGAACTTGAACGTTATGGACTTAAACGACGTATACGACAAGATCATGAATGGTGAAGATGTTATCGTTCGTATTTCAGGATACTGCGTAAACACTAAATACCTTAATGCTGACCAAAAGAAAGAATTAACTCACCGTGTATTCCACGAAGTTATGTCTATGGATCCATCAGAAATGATGAAATAATCATTGACCTATAGGTTCTCAATCCCAGTCGAATTACTGCTCGACTGGGATTTTTATTTATTTTATAAAAAAATCGCTTTCTTTTTTTGAAATTTTGTTATACTTATATTTGAGAAAGAAGGTATTTTATGAAAAGAAAAACAGTTTTGTATTTAGATATTGCCAATCAAATAAAAGAAGAGATATTTTCTGGTAAATACCCCATCGGCACGTTATTACCAAGCGAAACAGAATTTGAAAGAATGTTTGATGTTAGTAAAATCACCATTCGTAAAGCCATTGAACTTTTAGCAAGTGATGAGTATGTTGAAAAGAAAAGTGGCAAAGGAACGACGGTGATTAACAATCGACCTTACAACAAATTATCAAAAGCAGCTAGTTTTACTGAGATTCTTCGCAATTCAACATTTGAAGTAACAAAAAAGAATTTACAATTTGAGTTGATTCATCTTGAACAAGAACATTTTCTTTATTCGGCGTTTGGTGATACTTCATTGCTGTATTCACGTATGTATTTTTTGGATAATAAGCCTTACATCTTCATTAAGCATTATTTACCAAAAGAGTTATTTGAATTTGGCGAAGATAATTTATCAGAAAGTTCTATTTATCGGCTATTAAATGAAAAGCGCTATTATATCGCTAGTTTTAAAGATGAATTTTCAGCTGCAACAATGGATGAAGAAGAACAAAGATTATTGGAGTCAACTAGTAACAATATGTTAAAGCGGTCAAGAAAATCCTTAGATGAAAAAGGGAGAATCGTGGAATATTCACAGGCAATTTATAATACGAACATTCACCCTTATCAGATAGAATATGAAACTTAAAGCTGGTCTTAATTGATCAGTTTTTTGTTTAAGGTTTATTTAGTGAATAGTGTTGGTTTGATTTAATTTTCTTTTAAGTACATCGTTCATTATGTCTTTTTTCCGATTAAAATAACAGATAACGGTGAATACATGGAAGAGCAAGTAATTTTTTTAATTAATGATTATCTTATTAAAATTAATAAATGTCTGATTTTGAGCAAAAATTTACCGAAAATTAGTGGATTATAAAATATTGTAACAATTTTCAAAAATATTGTTACAAACTGACCCTAAAATTGTAACAATATACGATGGATTTTGTGACAATTTTAGGGTCAGTTTGTAACAAAAATTGAGGTGAATTATGAGAAAGGGAATTTGATTTTAGAAGAGTTTAAATAACAAAACTTTCTAAGCGATTATTAGAGAATTTCATTATATTGAAAAATTTTTTGGTTTATTTAGCGAATGGTATTGGCTTGTTATAATTTTTTCTTTAGTACATCGTAAGTGATTTTAGATTGTAAAAAAAGAAGTTTGTGAATTATTAACTGCGAATTTTCGGCTGGCTTGGCTCTGCGCTTAGGGTGTCCGCCCTGCTCC
>JAITWV010000021.1 GCA_031285105.1 Streptococcaceae bacterium
TTTAACTACTTCGCACCTAATTTTTCTAGACTTGGTGTTGTCACGCGTACATTCCAAAAGCCAATGAGTGGCCCTAAAACAATTGCAGTTAGGAAGGTCGCAACTCCAATTGGTCCACCTAAAACAAGGCCTAATAAAAAGAAAGTTGAATCTACGCTAATACGGGCATAGATAAATTTCCATTTCGTATAATGCTGCACCAAAACAGCTAAAGCATCATAAGGTCCTGCTCCTAAACCAGATGTTGAATAAAGCGAAATCCCTAATGAGTAAATCAATAAGGCAAGCAACATCAACCCAATTTTGCCCAATAAATGAACCACTTGCATATCTTTCATCAGAAAAACAAAAAATTGGATAAAATAACCAGTCAATAAAATATTAACCACTGACCCTATGCCTAATAAATCACGTTTCAAAAAGAAAATAATCACACCTAAAACAACACTCAACAACATTTGATATGTTCCTAAAGTCAACCCTAAACGCCCACTTGCTCCTAAATTTTGAGCCGTAAAAGCATCTACACCCAGAGTTGCTTTAATTAAAAGAGCTGCACCCATTGCTAAAATTGCCGTTCCAATAAGTGCGTACAAGAAACGTATGATGAAAACTCGATCAAATTTCATATTCCATCTTCCTTTATAATAAATTGCGTTATGTAAAGCTTGCATATTATAAAGCATTTATATGTTTTTTTCCACCTAAAACAATCAAATTCCGCATTTTTTTCATAAAAAACAATTAGAAAACATTGCAAATTATTAAAATCGTCTTTATTTATTCTTATTTATATAGTATTATTAAATTACGATATATTCATGAAAGGGATTTGAAGCAATGAAAATAGATACATTAAACTCACAAGAAAACCTTCTTACTTATCTTTCTGAGACACTAAATGGCTGTTTAACTTTGAGCGAAACACTTCAGAATAATCAAAAAGGGGATTTTCATATCATTTTGGTTGGTATTTCCGAACTTTTTAGTTTGTATCAATCCACTAAGCTTTATTATTTGTTAAATGAAAAAGGTGAAAAAGATACAGATGTACTGGACTTTTTTACAAATTTTGATGAATTTTACTCTGAAGTGAAACACTATTATCTTTATGACACAAAAATTTTCAAAAAGGATTTTTCAAATGTCTCTGCACGCAAGGAAGATTTAGTAGCAAATTACGAGAAAATTTTGGTGAAGTTGCAAAATTTTGGCGAGGAGAACAAATGAACGCAAAAGAAGTCATCGAACGTTTAAAAGAAGAATTAAATATGCCAAACTTTATGGGCAAAGTGGAAGAAAAAGACTACTCTGAAGAGGATTATCAACAAGTTAAAAATGATTTGTTAAAATACTATGAAGATTATGTCGGCAATGTTGAAGGCTATTTTCCTGGGACGGATATGTTAGAAAACAAATAATTACTATTTAGAATTGAGGAGATTTATGAAGAAGAAAAAAGACTCGCATTTATTAATTGATGCATCAAAGATTTTAATTGGGAACGCACTATACACATTTGGGATTGCTAAATTTATCATACCAAACTACTTGGCTGATAATGCCACAAGTGGACTGGCATTATTTTTCCGTTACTTAACTGGTTTGAATCCTGCGATTTTCTTAGCAGTGATGAACATATTCTTGCTATTTTTCACCCGTAAAGTGATTCGTCGTCGTGAATGGGGCTTATCTATTTTAGGAGCTTCAACTTTATCCTTATGGCTTTATTTTTGGCAATTAACACCAATTCATTTTGATTTAGGTGGCGATTTATTGATTGCTGCACTTTTAGCCGGAACGATTCAAGGACTTGGCTTAGGTTTAATCATGCGTTCAGGTGGCACATTTGGTGGAGCTAGCTTAATCGCTCGTTTGTTTGAGCTAAAATTAAATGTAAGTGTTGGTAAGACATTATTTGGCATTGACATCATCGTTCTTGCCTTATCATTAATTTACGTTGCACCAATTAACATGCTTTATACCTTAATTGCTTGCTTTATGTTTGCCCAAGTAACACAAAAAGTTTCAAGTACCTCTTACACAATGACTGGTATGATCGTTGTTTCTGATAAGGCAAATCAAGTTGCTGAAATGGTGACTGATTTAACCAAACACCGCGTGACGTTCATTGAAGGAGAAGAGCACAAAGAAGCAAATGCTCGCAATATTGTTTATACTGTCGTTGACCCACGTGATTTCATTGATATCAAACGTGAAATCTTAGAAAATATTGACCCTGCTGCTTTTATTTCAGTATTTAGTGTGCAAGAGTCATTTGGTGAAACAAAAGGATTGGAAAAATTAGTTCATCCTGCCAAAATTATTGAAGAAGCAACTGCATAATATTCTACATAAGATGCGCATGACTTATATTAGGTCATGCGTTTTTTTATGGTTATTATTATTCAAAAAATGACGATTGTTTTATAATGGAAGTACTTAATACTAATCTAATGTGTTGGTTGTCGCTTTAGCACATCGTAAGTTAAATGGAGTTTGTGAAATAAGTAAGACTTTAACTGTATTCTTCA
>JAITWV010000077.1 GCA_031285105.1 Streptococcaceae bacterium
CCACCACAGCAGCCATACCGTCGAGCCAGTCCGCAGCCCATATACGAAAACTCGTAAATGAAGAACGCCTTAGCGTCTTAGTATTTCACAAACTCCAAATCAATTACGCTGTACTAAAGAAAAAGTTATGTCCAACCAATACTATTGGCAAACTAAGCCTTAAGATAAAATCTACACAAGCAACTTCCTTGATAAAAAACACGGTTAGGAGTAATATTTCAAAGTAAAATCAATAGCTAATATGGAGGAAAGTTACTTGGCTAAAAAATCAAAAATCGCTAAATTTAATAAACAAAAAGCAATGGTTGAAAAATATCGCTTGGTTCGTTTGGAATTAAAAGAAAAAGGAGATTATGAAGCTTTGGCGAAATTACCTAAAGATTCTAATCCTAATCGTTTAAAAAATCGTGATTTAATTGACGGACGTCCTCATGCTTATATGCGCAAATTTGGCATGAGTCGTATTAAATTCCGTGAGCTTGCACATAAAGGACAAATTCCTGGTGTGAAGAAAGCATCTTGGTAAAAAAATAAAAGTAAAGTCTATCGTTCTTGAAGATAGGCTTTTTTTACATCGTTTACTTATGCTGGATAAAAAAAGAAGCAAACCGTAATTAGTTTGCTTCTTTAAAATACACTGTCCGACAATGCATTATAAATTCATTCTATTGTTTCAAAAAATCAAATTAAGCTTTGATTTCAGTAACCATACCTGAACCAACAGTACGTCCACCTTCACGGATAGAGAAAGTAGTACCTTGTTCAACGGCGATTGGGTGAATCAACTCAACGTCGATTGACACGTTATCACCAGGCATTACCATTTCAATACCTTCAGGTAATAAAATGTTACCAGTTACGTCAGTTGTACGGAAGTAGAACTGAGGACGGTAGTTAGTGAAGAATGGAGTATGACGTCCACCCTCTTCTTTAGAAAGAACGTAAACTTCACCTAAGAATTTAGTGTGTGGAGTGATTGAACCTGGTTTAGCCAATACTTGTCCACGCTCGATTTCATCACGAGTTACACCACGTAAAAGAACACCAACGTTGTCTCCTGCTTCAGCGTAATCTAATGTTTTACGGAACATTTCTAAGCCTGTAACAACTGCTTCACGGATTTCTGGTTTGATACCGATAATAGCAATAGTTTCACCAGTTTTAATTTGTCCACGGTCAACACGTCCTGATGCAACAGTTCCACGACCAGTGATTGAGAATACATCCTCAACTGGTAATAAGAAAGGTTTGTCAGTATCGCGTTCTGGTTCTGGGATGTACTCATCAACAGTGTCCATTAATTCTTGAACTTTAGCAACCCATTGAGGTTCACCGTTTAAGGCACCTAAAGCAGAACCTTGGATAACTGGAGTGTCATCGCCTGGGAAGTCATATTCAGATAATAAATCACGAACTTCCATTTCAACTAATTCTAATAATTCTTCATCATCTACTAAATCAACTTTGTTAAGGAAAACGATAAGAGTTCCTACACCAACCTGACGAGATAATAAAATGTGCTCACGAGTTTGTGGCATTGGTCCATCAGTTGCAGCTACTACTAAGATAGCTCCGTCCATTTGGGCAGCACCAGTAATCATGTTTTTAACGTAGTCCGCGTGTCCTGGAGCGTCGATGTGCGCGTAGTGACGTTTAGCTGTTTCATACTCAACGTGTGCAGTATTGATTGTAATACCACGCTCACGTTCTTCTGGAGCAGCATCGATAGAAGCGAAGTCAGTTGCTTCTTTACCTTGTGCGTCTGCTAAAACTTTTGAAATTGCAGCTGTTAAAGTTGTTTTACCATGGTCAACGTGTCCGATTGTACCAATGTTAACGTGCGGTTTGCTGCGGTCAAATTGTTCTCTTGCCATTTGTCAAAAAACCTCCTATTGGTTAGAAAAAAATATTTTTGGTTAAGATTAGCACATATGTTAATCCTATCTTGTCCTAACCTCACTTTTTTCATTATATACTATTGTCTATAAAACTCAAGTATTTTTGCACGGTTTTTGAGTAATTTTCATAAAATCATTTGGAAATTATGAAAGTTACGTTTTCATTTTAATGTCCTTTTGATTTCCATTTAATTGTATGTCTTGTGGGACGGTCAATTTTTAGTTCTTTTTTCACACCGTCTTTGTCAACTGTGATACTCATATTATAATTTTTCTTGGTTAATTCATGTAAATCTTCGACTTGATCTAGAATTTGATTGTGGACATGTTTTGCTTTTTGGTGAACTTTTTTATTCAATGCAGATAATTGTTTCTTGATATTCATGATTTGTGCCTCCTTTTTTGTAATAAGTCCATTTTACAATGAATGAATCTTTTTTTAAACTATATTACTCTGTTCTCAAGGCAATTACTGGATCTTTTTTGGCTGCCATTCTTGCTGGAATTGCTCCACCGATTAATGTTAGTACAACAGAAATAGTTACTAGCATAATCGCATGTAATGGATCTAATTGTGCCACGTTTTGCAAATCAGTCGCATTTTCAATGACAATGTTTGCAGGAATTGTTAACAAGTAAGCAATGCCAATACCCAATAAACCTGAGAACATACCAATAATAAACGTTTCAGCATTAAAGACACGAGTAATATCTTTTTTCCTAGCTCCTAATGCTCTTAAAACACCAATTTCTTTGGTACGCTCTAATACTGAAATATAAGTGATAATACCCACCATAATTAATGAAACCACTAAGGAAATCGAAGCAAAGGCAATTAATACCATTGTAATGGCTGACATAATCCCACCGGTTAAATTCGTAACGGTTGCTGCTAAGTCGGTGTAAATAATTTTATCAGCTTGGTCTTTTCCTTTGTTCCACTCATCTAAATACTCTAAAATCGCCTCTTTTCGATCAAAGCTGACTGGATAAATCATAATCACAATTGGAGTTGAATCGCCACCTAAAAATTGCAACATTTGTGTTTTAGCTGCCTCATTTTCAAAAGCTTGCATGGTCATTACATTGTGGTCTGCCTCTTTTTGAGCTTGAACAATTGCAGAATTTGCGTCTAAATGTAACACTTCATCCACTAAATCGTCACTATAAGCTAAACCTGTGCCTAAAAATGCCATGTTACTATCTTCTTTTTGACGAATGACCGCTGAAATTTTTAAAGTCGTATTGGTTCCATCATTAAATACGGCATCTAAGTCTGTTCGTGGCATGAAGTTTCCAATTGGCGTTTTTTCATAAAAGACATCGTTTGAAACTAGTTTAATTTCCATGCCGATAAAATCTTCAAAGGCAATTTCTTTTTGGTCTTCACTAAAGCCTAAATTTCTCAAAGTATTTTGCGGAATACGGTTACGTGAGTCAACGACCAAGACCATTTCAAACATATTTCCTGGCAAGTGTCCGGCTAAAACATCGTAATTGCTCTCAAGGAAGCTGGTGGTTTGTCCTGGTAATTGTGTTGGATAAGTAGAAAGTGTCATTCCTTGAGTTGATTGCATTCCCCCTGAAACATTGGAGTCACGATTTTGTAAATTAATTTGATGCACTTGATTGTCAACTTTTCTAAATAAATTCAAACCAACTGAGCGAACAAAGCCAATATTTGAAACATCTTCTGGGGAAATATTACGAATATACTTTTCATACTCTGGTGTAATAATATTTCGGTGCATAATTGAATTTTCATTTGGGTCAAAAGACAGGACTTTATTTCCATCTGGAAAGCTTTGGGTGCGGTTCGTATTTCCTTGCAGCGCTTGCAAATCATCACCTGATAAGCTCATTGAAGCTGGTGAGATGATAATTGGAAAGTCTGAGAGTGCATTTTCTTGGAATTGATCAATTTGTTTTTGAAAACCATTTGAAAGTGACAAAATCAACGCAATGCCAATAATCCCAATACTTGCTGCAAAGGCGGTTAAAGAAGTGCGCATAATCTTAGTTGAGATATTTCGACTGGATAAGTTTAAAGCGGTTAAAAAACTCATTGCGGTTTTCTTTAATGTATATCCGGTATCCGTACCTTTTCCATCGTAAGCATTTGAGTCACCTTCAATTTTTCCATCACGTACATCAATGGTTCTATTCGCATAATCTTTGGCTAACTCTGGATTATGAGTCACCATGACAACTAATTTATCTTGAGCAATTTCTTGAATGAGCGCCATAATTTGCCCAGAGGTCGTCGTATCTAAAGCTCCAGTTGGTTCATCAGCTAAAATAATATCTGGATTATTAGCTAACGCACGAGCAATGGCCACTCGCTGCATTTGCCCACCGGATAATTGATTTGGTTTTTTATGTAAATGTTCACTAAGTCCAACACGTGTTAAAACTTCAGTTGCACGTGCGCGTTTTTCTTGTCTTTTGACACCAGAAAGCGTCATCCCCATTTCGACATTTTCCATGATATTTAAATGCGAAATTAAATTATAACTTTGGAAAATAAAGCCCACTGAATTATTACGATAGGCGTCCCAATCACGATCTTTAAATTTTTCGGTAGACTTACCATTAATCACCAAATTTCCTGAGTCATACCGATCAAGTCCGCCAATAATATTTAATAAAGTCGTTTTTCCTGAGCCTGATGGACCTAAAATTGCCACGAACTCATTTTGTCTGAAATTTACCGTTACCCCGTCTAAAGCTGTTTGGGTGAAATCACCTGTGGTATAGCTTTTTTTGATGTTTTTTAATTCTAACATATCTGCTCCTTTATTAATTTCTAGCATTAACAATAACGAAAAAGAATCTTTATGTTATCAACCTTAAGAATGAGTTCTAAATCTATTGCACTTTCCCAGTAGACAAATAGTTTTGATACATTTCATCAATTTCCTTTTTTAACTCTGCAATCATCACTTCTTCAGGAACAGTACGGAT
>JAITWV010000086.1 GCA_031285105.1 Streptococcaceae bacterium
AAATGAACGATAACCAGTGATGTAGATTGTTTTTACCATTTTTTTCATTCCTTTTTGTCAAATGTGCCTCTTTTTTGCTATAATGTCCTTTGGAGAGTGATAATTATGAGCTTTCGTTACCCAAATGGAACACTTTATCATAGTGTACCAAATCTCAAAAAAAAACAAACCCCTAAAAAGAGTGGATTTGGCAAACGTGGCATGTCTTTTGAAGAAGAAATCAACCAGTCTAATGAGTATTATTTAGCTCGAGGGCTGGCGGTTATTCATAAAAAGCCTACCCCAGTGCAAATTGTCAAAGTGGACTATCCACAAAGAAGTATGGCCAAAATTACTGAAGCCTACTTCAAAACGGCCTCCACCACTGATTATAACGGCGTTTATCAAGGCAAATATATTGATTTTGAAGCAAAGGAAACCAAGAATAAAACTTCTTTTCCTTTTAAAAACTTTCATGCACATCAAATTACACACATGGAACAAGTTTTAGCTCAAAATGGTTTTTGCTTTGTCTTACTTTCATTTTCAAGCTTATCAAGAATTTTTCTTTATCCTGCGGAGTATTTAATTCATCGCTACCGCAAGCAAGAAGAGCGAAAAAGCATCAAACTAGTCGATATTGAAAATGAAGGAATTGAGATAATACCCGCGATTTCCCCACGTATTCCCTATCTTCAAGCAATAGATGAATACTTTAAAAATCACGAGAAATGATGAGATTACTATCGATACGAGAAGTTCCAGACATATGCACAAAACGTCGAAGAATAAAAAAAGAGCAAAGAGAAATAGGCAAAAAAATAAAAGAGGAACCCTTGTTAAACGTGTCATTTTAGGATTTGTTATTGCCGGAGTGGTCGCCTTTTTAGCTGGTGCAGGTTTATTCTTCTATTATGTTTCCTCTGCGCCAAAATTAGAAATGTCTAAGCTTGAGTCACCAAACTCACTTCGCTTTTTTGATAACAATGACCAGCAAATTGCCGATTTAGGGGCTGAAAGAAGAACGTTAATTGCGGCGAATAATTTGCCAAAACTTTTAACTGAAGCGGTTGTATCCGTAGAAGATCGCCGTTTTTATAATCATATTGGGGTTGATCCTATTCGGATTGTCGGCTCTGCGATTAACAATCTTTTCAGTAGTTCAACGCAAGGTGGCTCTACTTTAACGCAACAGTTGATTAAATTAAGTTTCTTTTCAACTTCTGTCGATGACCAAAACCTACGTAGAAAAGCCCAAGAAGCTTGGTTAGCAATTCAATTAGAACGTGTTGCTTCAAAAGATGAAATTTTAGCTCTTTATATGAATAAGGTGAATATGTCTAACCGAATTGCTGGAATGCGCACAGCCTCTCAAGTATATTTTGGGAAAGAGCCTGAGGATTTAACCTTACCTGAAGCTGCCTTAATTGCTGGTATGCCACAAGCACCAAACGCTTTTAATCCTTATACCAACTCAGAATTAGCGCAACAAAGACGTGATACAGTGTTATTGACAATGCTAAACAATAACAAAATAACACGAGAAGAATACGATGCTGCTATCAAAGTACCTGTTCAACAAGGGCTTCAAGACTTAAAAGCTAAGGGAAGTGACTTTAGTGTTATTGACCCATTCATTGTTTCAGCCTTAAACGAAATTGAAACGAATACAGGTATTGATATCCTAAAAGATGGTGGCGATGTTTATTTAAATATTGATATGAAAGCCCAGCAAAAACTTTATGATATTGTCAACACTGACCAATATGTAGCCTTTCCTGATGACCAAATGCAAGTGGCTTCGACTTTAGTAGATACGAATAGCGGGCGTGTGTTAGCACAAATTGGTGGACGTAAGCTTGGTGATGGCTCGATGCAAAACAATTTAGCAACGAACCGATTACGTGATTGGGGTTCTACTTCTAAACCAATTACTGATTATGGTCCAGCGCTTGAATTTTTACATTGGCCAACTAATCACATGCTCAATGACCGTCCATTTACGTATCCAGGCACTAATATTTCCGTCAGCAACTGGGATTTACAATATATGGGTTGGATGACAATGCGTCGTGCTTTAATGCTTTCACGCAATATTCCTGCCGTTGAAACATTAGAAGCTGTTGGGAAAGAAAATGCCAATAAATTCCTACAAGGACTTGGGATTAATTATCCTAGTCTTGAATGGGCAAATGCAATTTCAACCAACGTTTCAGCTGAAAGTATCCCTAAAGGACATTTGGCAAGTGAGTTTGGTGTTTCAAGTGCAGATATGGCAGCAGCCTATGCAGCATTTGCTAATGGTGGTACACATTACAAACCATTTTATGTTAGAAAAATCGTCTTTACAGATGGTTCAATCAAAGAATTTGAACCTCAGGGCAATAAAGCAATGGAAGAAACAACCGCTTATATGATGACGGATATGCTAAAAGATGTCATCACTCAAGGTACCGGTGGCAATACCGTCATTCCAGGATTATTCCAAGCAGGTAAAACAGGAACGTCTAATTATGTCCAAGAACAATTAGATATCATCGCTCAAAGAACTGGGCGTACAAGTATGATTGCACCAGACGTTAATTTTGTCGGTTACACACCAAATCTTTCATTAGCTATTTGGACAGGATATAAAGACCCGCTAGATTTTATTGACTTAAATGCAACGAATATTTCTCAGGAAGTATATCGTTCCATGATGAGCTTTATGACTGAGAATACCCAAAATAACGATTGGGTGATGCCAGCTAACATAAGACGTGTTGGTTCAGAATTACAATTGATTGACTCTAACTATCAAGGACAAGTTAATTTGTGGAGTACAACAACCGAAAAATTAACAGATACTACAACAACTGAATCTACGGAAGAAACAACCGATACAACCACTACTGGTGATGCAACAACCGATGAAACTACAGATACAACTACAGATACAACTACAACCGAACCACCCGTTGTGACGAACCCACCAGATACATCAACAGATACAACAACCGATGAAACAACAAGCACACCACAAGAACAATTGCCACCACAAGGAAATAATGGAGGGTATTGATGAGTTTTAAAATTATTTCAAATCGCGATAAAGATGGGAACTTTATTGCCGCAAATGAGGCTTGGACACGTGAAAAAATTGAGGAATTAATGGATAAATATTATCCTAAACGTATTGAAAAGCGTGAAAAAGAAAAGAAAGATAAGAAATAAGAACTAGAAAAGAGTAAAAGCTTGAAAAAATCACGCTTTTACTCTTTTTACTATACAAAAAAAGACTAGAAACCCTATCAATCAAGAGTTTCTAGTCCACCATAATTATTTACTTATGGAGCTGGCGGGAGGTTGCACAATCGAAAATATATCAAAATACACTAATCTAATAGGCTTTTTAACTTAATTTACTAGCCGTTTTTGATATAGAATAACTTTAAAAATGTGTCGTTCTATATCATTTTCTATATTAACAAACACCCGTCAAAGTGCGATTAATTGAAAATATGAAACTAGCTTACCTTAATCGGTGGGCTTTTTTATTTTGGGGTTCAATTCCTAATTTTTAATGGTATAATCATTAATGGCACTCACCCATTTCTGAACCATTTGAAAGGGGGTGTTTCTCCAATGTTTGAACAAATGCTATTGTTTGTTTTAGCGGCTGTGGTAACTTCGGTTATCTCAGTGCTAGTCGAAAGATTAGCTAATCGTTGGTTTGGCGATGACGACTAAGGCAAGAGTGCCTACCTAAACCCACACGCTTGATAAGTCTGCTATCGAGTGCAAAAAAAGCCTACCTCACTTGCAATGGGGTAGGCTTTTGTGTTAGTCCAACTAACAAATGCTATTGT
>JAITWV010000094.1 GCA_031285105.1 Streptococcaceae bacterium
GCCAATTGGAAAATTCGCGCCAGTGTAATCATTATGCCAAAACTTGGATAAATCAACTGGCCTAATAACAATCCAAGTGCTTGCGGTAAATATTGAATATTGTTTTGATTTATATTTATGCGGTAAGGATTCTTGCGAAAATCTCCTTTGGTTATGTAGTATTTTTGAATAAAAGAACCATCACGAACACTATCCACATCTGTATGAGTCACATAACGCTGAAAACTACGCGGATCTTCACTAGGAATTGGGTCTGGTCCATGAAACACATTATAGGCATTGCGAAAATGTGTTCCTTCATCCGGTGCTGAAAAAACAGGTTGAACAATTAAAAATAAGCTGCCAAAAATTAAAATTAATAGTAGATAGATTTTTTCAATTTTCATTTCTTGTAAACGTACTTGTGCTAACAAAATAAATATTTCCTTTCTGATACAAATCTCCAAACGAGTATAACACAAAAAGACAGGGAGAATAAACCTGCCTTAAAAAAATATTATTTGAACTCTTTAGCAACAGCTTTTAATGCCGCATTAAATACTTGGTCCATATCATAATACTGATAATTGCCCAAACGTCCGCCAAAAATTACTTTGTCTTGTTTATCTGCTTCATGGCGATATTGCTTGAATAATTCTGAGTTTTTATGATCATTGACAGGATAATAAGCTTCTTTTGAACGATCCCAGTCTTGTGGGTATTCTTTCGTAACAATCGTTTTGCCTTCATCAGCTTTATTATCAAAATGACGCCATTCCATCACACGAGTAAATGGAGTTTCGCGGTCTGTATAGTTGATTACTGAGTTGCCTTGCGCATTATTGGAGTCAATTACTTGAGATTCAAAGCGAACCGAACGATATTCTAATTCACCAAATTGATAATCAAAATAAGCATCAATCATTCCTGTATAGACAACACGTGGAAACTCTGCTAAAAATGTTTCTTTTTCGTCTAAGAAATCAACATTCCTCAAGACATCAATTAATTCATGATTCAACATATTTTCAAAAATCGCAGTGTACCCATCAACAGGGACACCTTGATAACGGTGGTTGAAATAATTATTGTCAAATGTATAACGAACAGGCAAGCGACGAATAATGAATGATGGAAGTTCCGTAGCTTTTCTCCCCCATTGTTTTTCTGTATAGCCTTTGATCAATTTTTCATAAATGTCTGTTCCAATTAAGCTGATTGCTTGTTCTTCTAAGTTTTTTGGATGCCCCGTCAAACCAGCTGCTTGTTTTTGTTCTTCAATTTTTTCAGCAGCTTCCTCAGGAGTTTTCACACCCCACATTTGATAAAAGGTATTCATGTTAAATGGTAAATTGTATAAATCACCTTTGTAATTGGCAACCACTTGGTTAATATATCCATTAAATTCGCTAAATTGGTTAATATAATCCCAAACTTCTTTATTATCCGTGTGGAAAATGTGTGCACCATAATCATGAACGTTAATACCATGCTCTTTGTGGGTGTGCATATTGCCACCGATTGTTGCACGTTTTTCAATAATTAGCGAACGTTTCCCACGACTAGCTGCTTCACGCGCCCAGATTGCGCCGAATGGGCCTGCTCCGACTATCAGGTAATCGTAGTTTTTTTTATTATATTTCATGATACCTCCGATGAGTTTTATGATTTATTTTGAACAGTTTTTCTGCAATACATCACTAACGATGATAATGGATATTTTCATTTTTTTCAAGTGTTATAAAGAAACATCACGCAATACGCATGAAAATCTTCCATGACGCCAATTTTCAAAGAAATAATTTTTTTGAAATTCAGGAAACTGGTGTCGGTCATCGTTTTCTCCTAGTTTTGGAATAATTGTGGTAAATACGCATCCAAGTTCATGGATAACATCAGTTGTTTCCGTCTCATGCTCATTTTCTTTCCAGTATCTACTTTTTTCAAAATGGCTAAACTCAATTTGCACAGATTATTCATATTTTGTGCCGCCACTTTATTCTGTGTTTTATTCGCATCTTCTCGAAAGGTCACATCTAAATGCCAGTGCAAACTTTCTACTACCCAATGTCCGCGAACAGCACGAGAAAATTCAGTCACAGGCGCATCAAAGCTCAGGATAAAATAGCGAACTTCCACCGAACACTTTTATCTGATTTTTCAATCGTATTGCGCGTGAAACCAATTCCCTTAAGTATGGGAAAAATAGCCTGATTTTATTGTTTTAATAGTTTTCAGACACACCCTAATATCAAGAATAAAATAGTATCTTCTTGCTCGAATTTTCAAGAGTAAAAAGGCTGATAAATCAACGATATTCTTTCTTTCAAAATTCAGATTAAATTTAGACTCGTTTTTTAAATTTTAAATTTAGTTGGTTAAGTATATTAGATAATATTAAGTTCTTGTTACTATAATACCTATTCATTGAAAAATATTCCAAATTCCTCTATTATCATACAATATGTTACATAAATATTTGGAGGAAATTCTATGAACCGAGTTGCAGTATTTGGATTGGGCTATGTTGGCCTTTCTAATGCATTACTATTAAGTCAACATGAGCAAGTAATTGCCTATGACATTATTGATGAAAAAATTTCAATGCTACAAAACAAAAAATCTCCTATTGTTGATGCAGAAATTGAAGAATATCTATTGAAAAAAGATTTAAACATTACATTTACAACTGATTTTGAAATTGCAGTGAAAAATTCAGACTTTTTGATTATTTCAACGCCAACTGACTATGACACGGCAAAAGATTTTTTTGATGTGTCAACTGTTGAAAATGTAATTGAACGTGCATTAAAAATCAATCCCGAAGCAGTTTTTATTATTAAATCAACAATTCCGGTTGGTTATACGGCTGAAGCACAAGCAAAATTTGGTACGAAAAACATTCTTTTTTCACCAGAGTTCTTGCGTGAAGGAAAAGCGCTTTATGACAATTTGCATCCTTCAAGAATCGTTGTTGGTGAAAATTCTGAACGTGGTCAAGTGATTGCAGATATGCTTTTGCGTGGTTCTTTAGAAAAAGATGTGCCTGTACTTTTAACAGATGCAACGGAAGCTGAGTCGATTAAGTTATTTTCAAATACTTACTTAGCAATGCGTGTAGCTTACTTTAACGAACTAGATACTTATGCAGCTGTTCGTGGGCTTGATTCACAGCACATTATTGAAGGTGTTGGTTTAGATCCTCGTATTGGTGGTCATTATAACAATCCTTCGTTTGGATATGGGGGATATTGCCTGCCAAAAGACACGAAGCAGTTAAAAGCTAATTACAATGATGTGCCTGAGAATATGATTTCAGCAATTGTTGAGTCTAATCGTACACGTAAAGACTTTATCGCAAATGATATTTTAAAATCTAATCCTAAAATTGTTGGTGTTCACCGCTTAACTATGAAAGCAAATAGTGATAACTTCCGCCATTCTAGTATTCAAGGGATTATGAAACGC
>JAITWV010000105.1 GCA_031285105.1 Streptococcaceae bacterium
CCAGCGATTTCTTGATTTTGATATCTTCCATTTTTCTTTTAACAAAAAGGATTATTCGATTAGGTACAAAAATATTATTTATTTTGAAAAGAGTTTGGCACGTGTGAGCGTGTTAACAACTGATGATGAGGGATATGTATTACGGATTTCTATGAGTGATTTGATGGAAAAACTCAATCAGTCATTTGTTCAAATTTCACGCTCCCATGTGGTAAATGCGGTTTTTATTAAAGAATTAAAAAAAGGTCAAGTCGTTTTAAAAAATGGGGAGATTTTGCCAATGGGTCGAACTTTTGAAGCCCAAGCCAGAGAAAAAATATTGAATAGATTGTCAGGTGAAGTTTAATGGATTATCGATTAATTGTTTTTATTTCTTTATTTATTGAGCTAGCATTAGCACATTATTTCTTTTCAAAAGGCCGTCAGCTGAAGGAGAACAATGCCAATTATTATATCTTTGCTTTTTTAATTGTCTTTTTATTTTATCCGATGATTGAGATATTTGGTGTGGATAATACAGTGTATGTAAAGCTCGTTATCTCTTTTTTACTAACGCAAATGATTGCACTTGGTAATGATTTAACATTTAGTGATGCTTTTTTTTGGATAGCTGCCATCATTAATATCTATAAGTTAGCAGACTTTGTTTCCTTAACGATTAATATGAATCTTCTTCATTGGGAAAAATATGATATTTATCACTTACCATTCGTACTTTCAACTTATTTCATACAATATCTTCTTAGAATAATTATCTTATACTTTATGCGTAAGGATATTTATGAAAAGGATAAGTTAAAATTTAAGACTCATTTTAGAGTGAGGGCTGTCTTGTTTTCCTTTTTTACGGTCTCGATATTAGCAATTGTAACGCATGATCAAGTTGATCCAACTACACTTGAACCAGTTGCCATTCGGGATATGATTTTAGTCTTTTTATTATCATTTTTAACAATCATGCTTTTTTATGCTTATACAGATTTGTTACAACATTTTGGTGCCTATTTTAGTAGTGAGTTTCAAAAGCAAGCAATGAGTTATGAACTACGCAGGATAGAAGACTCAAAAAAACATGACAAAGATTTGGCTATGTTTCGTCATGATTTAGTGAACCATTCGATCGTAATCCAAGGGATGATTGAATCACAACAATATGATAAAGCTTTGACATATCTAAGGTATACAACCGAAAAAGCCAATAAGAGTGAGAAAATCTATTCCCATAATCTAGTATTAAATTATGTTTTAAAAGAGAAGTTAGTCAAAATGGAGGAAACAAAAGCAACAATCACCACTCAAATTCGTGTTCCTGAAGATGGTGATTTAGAAATGGAAATTTTTTCAGTTGTTGTTGGAAACTTACTAGACAATGCAACAGCGGCTTTGCAAAGATTAGGCGAGCACGATAAGAAGCTATTTGATTTAAAAATTGTTGAAAGAAATCGCAATTTAATTATTAAAACGCTAAATACCTTTGACAAAGTTGAAATTATCGAAAGAAAAAATCGAACGGAAATTGATGGTATCGGACGTAAAAGTATCAAGAGTTTTATTGAAGAAAATAATGGTATCTATAAAGAAACGATTGATAACGAATTTTATAAGGTAGAAATTGTTTTAATGGATGTTTATTGAATATCTGAAAAAAGAGGCAACTTAAAGGTTATCTCTTTTTTCATGTTTGATGGCTAAAATAATTTGAATAAGGCATTAATACGAACAAACATTCGAATGGTAAGTTTATTTATTTTGAGGTTCATACTACCACCAAAACCTTTCATCAAACTTAAAACGCTCAGGCAAAATTCCAACATCAAATCATCAATTTTCATAGTATTTTCAAGGATAGTCTCACAAATTTGAAAAAAAACAAAAAAAGCTGTTACCAAAACCTGAGACAAGTACCTTGATAATAGGCACTTAAGGTTGTAATATACACACATCGAAGCAAGAGGGCTTTTCCAAAAAGTTTCTAACGCTTCTAAATAAAAGTTCCTTTCAAGTGTTTAATTTTTTTCTTTTGACTAAGAAAAAAAAAGACGATTTAAATTTTGAAAAGTTTTATTATTAGACACATCAAGAGGAAAACAAAAAAATTAAGGTTCGACTTGATAACAAAGCAGCCAATAAGGAGGGAAAGGTTTTGCGGAAGAAAATTTCATTGCTGATCATTCTACTTGGTTTTCTAAGTGTAGGAGCTAGCATTACAACTCACGCTCAAGAACAAAAGTATGAAAGTTATGGTCAAGCAGGTTTCTATGGTAAGTATGAGCAACCGTCAACTGGTGGTGAGCAAAACAAATTACCAGGTAACGAAACCAGTCAATTACCGGGCGGAAAAATTCCAAACGCGGGGGACACCTCAAATTCTTGGATGTTCTTCTTATCAATCGCAGCTTTAATGAGTAGCGTTACTTTACTACATTGGAAACAAAAAGAAACACGTACACAACAACAAACAGTATAAGGAAGAGGTATTATTATGAAAATCACTAAATTAGGTTCATTA
>JAITWV010000342.1 GCA_031285105.1 Streptococcaceae bacterium
GATTGAAGTGTTCCAATTAGGTATTATTTCAACGCCAGGTGTCGCTTACTTAACACGCACGCAAAAAGCAACGGCAGGTGTCATGATTTCAGCTAGTCATAATCCAGCTCAAGACAATGGGATTAAATTCTTTGGCTCAGACGGTTATAAATTAGTCGACGAGCAAGAATTAGAAATCGAAAGCCTACTTGATGCTAAAGAAGATACTTTACCAAGACCATCTGCCAAAGGATTAGGCACATTAGAAGAATTTCCAGAAGGTTTACACAAATATAACGAGTTTTTAGCAAACACTGTTGATGGTGATTTATCAGGTATCTCAGTTGCTGTCGATGCTGCAAATGGCGCAACCGCAACTAGTGTTAATCAATTATTTGCTGACTTAAACACCGATTTTCATACCATGGGGACCAAATATGACGGACTAAACATTAATGACAATGTTGGTTCAACTCACCCAGAAGCTTTGGCAGCACTCGTTCTTGAAAAAGGCGTGGATGTTGGTTTAGCCTTTGATGGAGATGGTGATCGCATTATTGCGGTGGATGAATTAGGCAATATTGTGGATGGCGATAAAATCATGTTTATTTGTGCTAAATACTTGAAAGAACAAGGGAAATTGGCAAAAGACACCATCGTCACAACGGTCATGAGTAATTTAGGTTTTCGTAAAGCAGTTGAACAAGCCGGCATGAAAGATGTGATTACCCCAGTTGGCGACCGCTACGTTGTAGAAGAAATGCGCAAATCAGGCTTTAACTTCGGTGGGGAGCAAAGTGGACACATGTTATTCTTAGACTTCAATACAACCGGTGATGGGATGCTTTCAGGGATTCAATTGTTGAACGTGATGAAAGAAACGGGCAAAAAATTATCTGAATTAGCCGCTGAAGTCGTTGTTTATCCGCAAAAATTAGTGAATATTAAAGTATTAAACAGTGCCAAATATTCAGCTATGGACGTTCCAACAATCAAAGAAGCCATCGAACAAGCAGAAAATAAGATGAACGGTGAAGGACGCATACTCGTTCGCCCATCAGGAACTGAACCTTTATTACGTGTCATGGCAGAAGCACCAACTCAAGCACTCGTGGATGAATATGTCGACACCATTGCAGCAGTTGTCAAACAAGAAATTGGGGTAGAATAATGTTTACAGATAAATTAAATGTGATGTTGTATGTCAATGATGTCAAAGAATCTTCTTTATTCTGGCAGTCAATTGGTTTTGTTGAAAAATCAGCTCAAGAAATGGAAGGAACAATGGTGGTTGAAATTGCTCCAACGCAAACTTCACCTATTGCATTTACTTTGTACGAAAAAGCTTTTATTGAAAAAATGTCACCAGAAATTGATGTCGACTCGACGCCAAGTGTATTGTTTGAAGTAGAAGAAATTGATACCTTGAACAAGAAAATGAAAGAATTAAGCATTGTGACGGGCGAAGTGCAGGATATGGGTGACGTAAAAGTGTTTAATTTTGCGGATCTTGATGGAAATTACTTTGCGGTGAGCGGAAAATAATATAATTTGAATGCCTTACTCTTTATTGTAAAATGCCTATGGTCGTTTTGCAAAAAGAGTAAGGCATTTTTGTGAGCGACCATAGTCAATGAAGTGAAAGTAGTAAGGCATTCTGATAAAAGTAGTAAGGCATTTTGATAATCGACCATAGTCATTTTGCAAACTCACCATAGTCAAGTTTTTTAAAATATTTGAGTATTTTTGAGCAACTTATCACAAATGGAAAATTGTTTGGTATAGTATAGCTAGCTTGAAAAATTGAGCAAGAAAGGTGCGCAAATAGGGACTAAAAAAATAAGATGCGCAAGGTGAGAAAATGGTTATTTCAGTAGTGCCAGCAAAAATTGCAAATCCACAAAATCGCAATGAGGTTAAAACGTATGCTAGAGCGTTAATTGGACGCAACAATGATTTTCGTTACATGGCAGAACGCATTAGTGCGAATGTTTCGATTAAACGTGGCGATGCGTATGCGACATTGATGGAGTTGGAAGATGAGACCATTGATATGTTGTTAAAAGGGGAAACAGTGGAACTTGGAGGCATTGGAAAACTTTATCTTTCCGTTTCATCAGAAGGTGTTGAAGATGAAGAAGACTTTTCTGTACGTAATATCAAAGGGGCAAAAATCAATTTCAGACCAGGCTCTAGACTGCGTGAAGCGTTGAAATCAGCCAAATATACTCAAGTGAAACCACCAAAGAAAGTAGATAGTAAGGTCGTTGGTAAGATGGTGGAAGCTTCAAATTTAGATGGCGTGGTGGAGAAATCTCAATTTGAAGAAGAGTTTGGTGAAGTGGAAGAGTGATTTAGCGAAAGGGATGTTTGGAATAATTTGTCATCAGATGTTATAATAGTTTTACAAATAAAATAAGTAAAATTCAGGAGTTGATGAAAATGCCTAAAGTTTCCCAAAAAGGTCAAGTCGCTATTCCAATAAATATGAGAAATAAGTTTGGTATTATTGAAGGAACAGAAATAGAGTTTATTGAGCATGATGGTTATTTAACAATTGTGCCAAAGGTTGTTTCAAATCCTTTAAAAAATGAAAATAGTTTTTTAGCGAATATAAAAAAACGAAACATTCAACCATCTACAATTAGCGAGAAAGAAATTGAGCAATTGAAACATGAACGGAGAATGAAACGTGACAAATAATATTCTGGTTGATACGAATATCTGGTTAGATATCATTCTAAAACGTGAGGGATTTTATGAAAAAAGTTTGAATTCTATTGAAACATTGATTAGTCGAGGTTTTAATATATTTCTTACAGCAACTACAATTACTGATATTTATTACATTGCTAAACGTCAGTTAAAAGACGAACAGTTTGTAAAAAATACGATTAGAGATTTAATCAAAAGTTTTCAAATTATACCAGTCGACAAAGAGCGATTAACTCAAGCTTTATTTTTGGCGGTGGAAGATTTTGAGGATAGTATCCAAGTAAGTGCAGGTTTTTCAATGAGATGCGAGTATATTCTAACAAGAAATGTAAAAGATTTTGAGAATACACTTTTGATTCCAATAACGCCCATGCAATTGCTTGAAAAAATGTAATGCTAGCTTTTTAGTTATTCATATAGCTAATCCGTTTTTAAACAAGACCACCTTCTGTTATGCTAGAATCATCAATCACAAGGAGAGTTCAGATGACTTACAGCCCAGATTTAAGAAAACGAGTAATGGATTTTTACAA
>JAITWV010000420.1 GCA_031285105.1 Streptococcaceae bacterium
AATAAAGTAATTGGAGGAAGATGAATATGCAAGTAAATAATCGAATTAGCATTGCATTAGGAAATGGACCAGATGAACGCTTATTAAGCGATATTCATCAAATTGTTATCCATCATACCGTAGCAGAACGTAGCGTTCAGCCAAATGTAACATCAGCCAATCTTGAAGCAGGTTGGAGAACTAATCCTGGTATGGGCGCTCCGAATGCTCGTGGAGGATATCATGAACTTATTTTGTTTAATGGTAATGTTGACCGCAATATGCAAGACAGACGTCGAACATGGGGAGCAGCTAACCAAAATAATCATACTTGGCATATATCTCTTGTAGGGACTCATTCTGCGACTATCAATAACATTACTCAAACACAATTGAATAGTTTAGCAAATCGAATTGCAGCAGCTATGCAACGTTTTGGATGGACTGCGAACAATGTAGATCGTATTGTAAGACATCGAGATTTGCCTGGACACGCAAATACTACTTGTACTCATGTTAATCTTACCAATGTACGCAATGCCGTTAGAGCGATATTATCTGGGACTCAAGTACCTTCACCTCCTCAAGCAGGTACTTTTGCAATTGGTACTTTTAATGCCGATGTTCGTATGACTCAAACTGCCAATGTACGTGCAGAACGGAACACCTCAAGTGCAATTCTTGGACAATTACAATCAGGAACTATTATTCGAGTAGGAACTATTTTGGGAAGGAATAACTCAAATCCTGCATATCCGTTGGGGAGTGAGTTGTGGGGAGGAATAACCTTTAATGGTCGAACAGGATTTATCAGTTTATTATTAGCTGAACCTGTTTCAACTTCTAATTTAATTCGTATCGGAGATCGTGTACAGATCAGAGCTACTGCTACAACATGGGCAACAGGAGAAACTATTCCGGCATGGGCTCGAAACAGCATTTTCACTGTTACTCAATTTCGAAATAACAACCAAGAAGCGCTTTTATCTGATGTGATTTCATGGATAAGAGTAATTCAGCCCTGACGGGTGAATTGTAATTCTGTAATAAAAACGTTTTCCTTAACGAAAATATTTAAATTTTATCGCTGTCATGGCATAATCATTCTTGAAGATTTTTTTGAAGGAGAATTGATATGACAGCAGAAGAAAAACGTAAAGTTCAAGAGGGTTTTAATTTCCTTGTTGAGTTCGAAAACATTCAAAATATTTTTTTACCTGAGTTAAAGAAGTGGTTAAGCGGCGTCAAAGATCCAAGGAACCTGCAATATACAACCTATCCTGCAGAGTTGCTTCTTTATGTGATGATCATAAAGCATGCAACCGGTTTATTCTCAATGAGGCGCATGACTGAGAAATTAAACAATGATAATGCGATTCAAAATATGAAGGAGATTTTGGGTTTGCCTTTTTTAGAAAAGCTCCCTCACCATGACACAATCAATGACTTCCTTAAAGGACTGGAAATATCCGAGTTGGAGGAAATCCGAATCAAAATCATTAAAAAGCTCCTGCAGGATACACGATTTCATCAATTTATGATTCGTGCCAACAGGCTGTCGAAAGGGAAAAATGGATGCTGGTCCATCATTGTAGATGGTACCTGCCTTTATTCCTTCAATCAGAGGCATTGCGAGCACTGTCTAACAAGAACCCATAAAAACAAAAAGGGAGAACAATGGACCGAATACTACCACAACGTGCTGGAGTTCAAATTGCGTTTAGGCGATATGGTCATGAGTATCCATACTGAATTCATCGAAAATGAAACTACAGATATATCTAAGCAAGACTGTGAATTGAATGCCTTCTATCGTGCTGAAAAAGCATTGGCTGCCAACCTTGAAGGAATTCCCGTATGTCTACAGGCGGATTCCCTTTATGCCTGTGAGCCGGTTTTTCAGATTTGTACAAAGAATCATTGGGATTTTCTGATACGATTAAAAGATAATCGGCTAAAAACAGTCACCAGACTTTTTAAGGAATCGAAAAACAAAGACAAAGTTAAATGGAAGATAACTCAAAAAAATAAGAAAACAGGCGAGGATACAATATTCCATTCCTATTTTGCGAACGAAATCGAATATAAGAAGGGTAAAATCAACGTGTTAGAAGTGGTTGAAATGCAGCTTGACGGAAAAGAGCACAAGTTACCCAAGAGGTTTTTCTTTATCACCTCTTTTAAAATCACAAAAAACAATCAACTCCACCTTGCTTTACAAGGAAGAGCGCGTTGGAAAATTGAAAACGAAGGTTTCAACCGTCAAAAAAATAGCGCAATGAATATTCAGCATTTGAATTGTCATGATTATGACGCAATGAAAAATCATTATCTTCTCTCCCAAATATCGGATATATTGATGCAACTATATGAAAAAGGTGTGGAACTATTCAAAGTCATAAAGAAAACAGTAAAAGAAAAGGCCGAAGATCTGTTAGAAGTGATTCGCACCCACCGGTTAACAGTCTCCGACCTAAAAAATATGAAGAAAAATAGGCAGGTTTTAATAACCTGACATCTTTATTATATCAAAGGAGGTGATTTGAAGGAAGGAAAAGCGTTATGGAAAATAAAGGAATTTAAATGCGTGTGTAAAAATAGGACGGTTTTTTTTGTCAAAAAAACTTTGTGAAAAAAAATTCATTCAAATAAAGAGGATTTGAAATATTTAGGAAAACGTGCTAAAAAGCAACGTTCACTCGTCGACTTCCTCGTCAGGGCTGAGAGTAATTGATGTAACTCGTGTGTAATTAAAAAATTCAGCTATTTTCATCTGAATTTTGAATTAACTCAAAAATGTTTACATTGTTATTCATGGATTTTAAAAAAATCTTCTTTTAAAGTTAAAGAAGATTTTTTTTATAGCATTTTCAACTTCTTGTTTTCACATAGCCCAATATAAAATTAAATTATGGAAATATTATTTCATTAAATGTAAGTCCGCCATGCCAATTACTCAATCCAAAGGCGAAGGCTCTTTCAAAACCATTTTCATCGATAAACATAATACCACTGCGAGTTTGTGTGCAACCAAATTCCACCCAATTATGAATAACTAAGAATTGATTAGTCTCTAAGTCAGGAATATCGAACAATACTCTATGAAGGTATTGCTCATTATCTTCATTGTTTCCGATTTCAATCAAAGAAACATTTTCCATGGGGGTTTCTGTCCAGATAACTAAAGTCATATTTGAAGAATATGACATATCTTTAAAATCAACTTCAAAATAATTTGCATCAAGTTCACCTAACCAACTATCTACATCATTTTCTGTACAAAAATTCCGATAATTGAATTGTACATTTATTGGGTTTTGACTTTCAAATCCTGAATCATCGTCTATATTATGAGCACATCCCGTTAAAATAAAGAAAAAACAAAGTAAAGCAACTATTTTTTTCATTTGTTCATCACTCCTCGATTTTATTCTATTTAATAATATTATATTAATGCAACTTTCATTTTAGTATATTTTCTCGATTTTGAAATAATTTTCAAATATAATCTCGCATTTTGTAGTATTATTTTCCAATTTCTTGAATCAAAATCAGATATTTGTCAAATAAAACACATTTGATAAATTAAAAGTATTAGTAACATCGTGGGGCTTTTCAGCATTTTTTTTTAACGCTTTTATTTTCAAAAAAAAATGGTGAATCATCGAATCAACGATGTTTCACCATTTTTTTGTGTGCCCGGCATGGGCGAGAACTTGAGGGTGAAAGTCCCTTACAGGCTTGGCAGTAGGAACTGTTAGCGAGAGGCAAGGTGGCAACCGTGAGGTTGTAGCTAAAGGGAAGCCCGACGCAAAATCCCGCACTGACGAATAGAAATCGGATACG
>JAITWV010000032.1 GCA_031285105.1 Streptococcaceae bacterium
AGTAGTAAAACCATCATATAAGTCCACTTTTAGGAAATTTCTAGCAACCAATCAATCAATTTCCTATGCACAATTCCATCAATATTGCCGCGTGTTATTGGATCCATCGTCAACACAAATTTCGGATAATTATCAGCTACTTTCTTCAAAGAACCAAATTCTCGCTCAATAGTAGAATCTGAAGCTAATAAATAACTTACTTGAATATAAATTCTTTCAAGTTGATTGTGGCAAGTTCTTTCAGCAATAAAGTCAATTTCTAAATTATTAGTCGTCCCTATCGTCACTTCATAACCACGAGATTTTAATTCTAATAAGACAATATTTTCCAAAATCAGCTCAATATCTTGCATATTTCTTCCTAAGAGTGCTTGTCTTAGTCCATGGTCGACTGTGTATAACTTTTCTTGTGTTTTCAGCAATTTCTTTCCTTGAAGATCATAGCGGCGAACGGGTATTAGAAAATAAGCATCAACTCCTGCACCGATATAGTTATTCACCGTCGTAACGGAAGTATTAATGGACTCATTTTTTAAATATTTAACAACTGAGCTTGTAGAAAAAATTCTGCCAACGTTGCCAATGATAAATCGATAAATACGTTTTAATAAATCAGAATCTCGTATTTCATTTCGCTCGATAATATCCTTTAAAACAATCGAATGATAAATGTCTCTTAAATAATTGTCTTTATTATTAGGTGAAAAATTTTGAGTAGCTAAAAAAGGCATCCCACCATCTGTTAGATAATTTTGAAAGTGCTCTTCAGTCGAAATAGCTACTCCTTGTTCTTTTTTTGCTAAAATATATTCATCAAAGGTAAAAGGGTAAACCTCAAATGAAATAAATCTACCACCAATTAGTGTTGAAAGTTCACCAGATAGTAGCCTCGCATTGCTTCCGGTAATATAAATGTCGACTTTTTCTTGATAAGTTGCTCTTAAAGAATTTATCACCCGTTCAAAACCGTTTACCTCTTGAATTTCGTCTAAAAAAATATAGGTTTTTGTTGGTAGATTTTCTTCTATTTTTTCGGTTAGGTAATCATTTAAAAGGTGGTATTCCTTTAAATGCTCGATTGATAGTTCTTCAAAATTTAGCTCAATTGTTTTTGCTTGTGGATTTGTTTCTAGAATTTTTTCTTTTATTGCTTCGAGTAAGAATGATTTTCCTGAACGTCTGACGCCAGTGATTACTTTGATTAGCTCGGTATCGATAAATGGAAGGATTTTTTGTAGGTATTTGGGTCTTTGAATCATGGAATCACCTCTTTTTTCGTCTATAAGTTAATTATATATTATTTTTCTGTAAATTTCATTTATAAGTTGATTTTTACTATTAAAGAACAAAAAAATTACTTACAAATGAATAATTTTATTTAGTTACTTTCCTTTATTTTTACATTCTACTTTTAAAAAAATAAATACGATGTAGAATAAGCGTATCTGATACAAGAATAAAGAATTTAATCAAAGAGAAAATGATAAAAGGAAGTGATTCGTTATGGTAATAAATGAAGAGACAAAAGACACAATCATAAAAGCAATAAAAATTTTGTGCTACTCGTTTTGAGTATTTTTCCGCAAATACATCTAATGACTTATGTGTCTTATAACCAGATGACTTCACTTCGATTGGACTGTAAAGGTGAGCTATAAAATGTAAGAAAAAGGAAAAATAAAAAAAATAAAAAAATGCAGTATTTCTTCCATTTTTTTGATGCAATATTGGCTACGGAGCCTTTTGGGTTAATAATAGGCACCATTATTTTCTTGTTCATTATCGCTAATTTTTTAATGTTTTATTTTGCAAAAGACAAGTTTCTTGAATGATATATAAATTTAATGTAATATGTCCAAAAAAGGGTGCTGTAATAAATACCTTCTTAATTTGACGTTTGGAAATTTAAAAGAACGGGCTTTATGAAAGGATTATCAAAAAAGGTCATTGCTATTATAACGGGTGTTTTCGTAGTTTTTGGCGTGGGTATTAGTTTTTTAACGCACACTTTAACTCACAACAATGATCTTAAAAATTTACACACAGGCGGCATTACATTATTGACCTTACAGGATGAAATAAGTTTATTAGAAAATCAAAAAGGAGAAGTTCACTCTCAAGTAGAGACATTAAACTCTGAACTAAAGAAAATTGAAATTGAAGTTGAAAACTCGAAGAAAAAACTTCCTACCTATAAAGCTGTTAAAGGTGGAGATGTACACACCGGAACATATACGGTAGGACAAGACTTGCAAGAAGGCGTGTATGATTTTAATTATAAAACAACCAAATCAGAAGGCGACTATTCGTCAAATGACTATCTTTGGGTGACAAGAGCTGGTTCAAAAGGAACGCAAGAAACCTGGGGCGGTAAAAAATTCGACGAACGCTTTGGTAGCTTCGATTATTCTGTAGCTTCTAAAGGTGGAACTGGACACATCACCCTACATAAAGGTGATGTTGTTACAGTAGATGAATCTCATGGTAATTGGACGTATTAAAAATCAAAAAAAGGAGTTTACTTAAATACGACTGCCTGTCTAATGGTGGTCGTATTTATTCGCTTTACTTCATGAGAGCTACCTATAAATCTCTAACGATTTATCGATGCCTCTTTCACCGCAAAATCTCCCAATAAGGATTATGAAAACCAATCAAATAATGCAAAGACAAATAACCAAATCCAACAATACCAATGATCAAAAGAATAATTCGCCAAAATTTCTTCACATCTCTCACAAAAACACCTGATAACAACAAAAATGTCGGCAAAACATAATTTTCAAATAAGTTACTCCTAATATTGGCATTTCGCGGATCATTCATCAAATCTTTGTTCATTAACCAACTGATAAAAATGATTACCAAAAGTGCAAACGCAAGAAAAATCCTCTTTTTATCCAAATAAAGCTTCTCAAACATGATTTTTACCCCCCAATTAATCACCAACTTACAGTCAGTATTAAGAACACTACTATGGGGAGAATGAAAATTAAAGTAATAACAACAGATGAAATCCCTAAAACCTTAAATAAGATTTTATGTTTTTGCTTCCTTTTTGATTCTTGGAAAAAAATTACACTAACGATTATGAGAATAACCAATGCTAATAAAAACGGAAATACAACCATATTAATCACCTGGCCAGTAAAGTTATGCGCCTACTTATGTCATTAATATTACTCTTTTTGGGTTATTTAACAAACAATATGTCCATTTATTTAATCGCTGTGGTAGCTATATAACTCGCCTCAAACACCACCCCATCCTCACTATTTCTCATTAAACAATCAAACCCATGCAGCCTCATAATCGAAGCAACAATATATAACCCCAAGCCACTCCCCCCAGTATGCCGATTTCGAGACTTATCCAATCGGTAAAATGGCAAAAAGATTTTCTCCAACTCTTCTTCTTCCAAATGAACCCCGGTATTTTCCACACGAATACTATTCTCATCAATCTGAATATCAATCATCTCACCATTTGGACTATAAAAAATCGCATTAGTTAAAATATTATTCAAAGCATGAGTAAATAAATTTCGGTCAATATCAAAAACAACATCATCTGCCACATAATAAGTAATAAAAATATCCTTACTACTGGCTAATTCTTCATGATTTTTCACAATTTCAGCTAACCACGCATCCATTTTAACTGGTGTTGTGGTAAAAGTCATTTCCGCTTTTTCAAGTTGGGAAACAAACAACAATTGCTGAATCATCTCTTCCATTTTTGCAGTGGTTGCAAGTGTCCCTACTAAATAAGCATCACGGTCTTTATAAGTGCCCACTTGATCAATCATCCCTTGCAACTGCCCTTTGATAATCGTTAATGGCGTTTTCAATTCATGCGAAATCGCCGTAAACAACTCCTGCCGCTGTTTTTCTTGCTTGCGTTCTTTTTCCATTTCTTCTTGTAACTGCTGTAAAGTTCGGGAAAGATTATCAGTCATTTCATTTAAATTAACAGCTAACTCACCAATTTCATCTTGACGGTTAATGCCTAAAGGTTGTTCCATTGCTAAATTTTTCATCTTTTTAGAGGCGTTTGAAATTTCAACAATTGGCTTGGCTAAAAATTGCGTGAAATCTCAAATGCCTCTAAAAAGATGAAGAATTTAACAATGGAACAACCTTTAACCATTAACCGTCAAGATGAAATTGGTGGATTAGCTGTTAATTTAAATGAAATGACTGATAATCTT
>JAITWV010000048.1 GCA_031285105.1 Streptococcaceae bacterium
ATTTCACCAATATTAGATGTTCCTGCAACTCCATCAACAACTGGTGGTGCAAGGACTCCTGTGATAGAAGCAATAATAACAAACACGACTGGAATAATAACTAACGCTGAAAATGGCGAAAGTTTTTTCTTCATAATGATAAACATGAAGACTAAGATTAATGCATAAGCTAAAATAGTTAACATTTTGTAATCCCTTTCAATTTTTGACTTTTAAAGAATAAATTATTTTTTTTCAAGAAGTAAATTTCACAAGATTTTCTAGTCGACAAATCAAAATTCTTGTGACCTCTTTCTCATGCACTAGAATAAACTGTTTTTAAGAAAAAATAAAGAAAGAATTTAGGAAAAACAGCATAGAACCAATGTGAGAAAAAGATGAAAATTTAGCTTGACAAATAACGCTTGTTGTGGAAATTAAGAAAATGCTTTCATATCAATGTTTGTAAAGAATTTTGCTCAAAAAAACAGCAGAAGTACAAAAAAATATATCATTTTCTATATAATTTTTTCACGAATTGCATATAATAGTCAACGAGATAAAAAATAAAAGGAGGTTAGAAATGAGTCTATTTGGTTCTTTATTTAAGAAAAAGAAAAAAGATGTACTACCAATACCTGACGAAACTTCTAAAGTAAAGATCGATGATGAGTGGGAAGACCTCCCAGCATTTATCGAAACGAACCCTGAAGAGTATGAATTAGTTAGTGTGATTGCGACCGCCATTGCTGCAGGAGACAAACCTGAAAGTCAATTTGTGGTTAAAAACATCAAAGTTCGCAATCCTGAAGTTCGAACTGTTTCAATTATTGCAAGTGCTCTAGCTAGTGAAATGACTGACGGAGCCAATTTATCTATTAAACGCATTGCACAAAAAAGAAAATAATTATTCATTATAAGGAGAAAAAATATGTTACGCAAATTTAAAATCGCAATTGATGGAAAAGAATATTTAGTAGAAATGGAAGAAATCGGTGCACCAGTTGTTCAAGCACCAGCAGCTCCAGTAGCTGCACCTGCTCCAGTAGTAGAAGAAACACCAGTAGTAGCACCAGCAGCATCAACTCCAGCCGGTGCCGATGCCATTTTAGCACCAATGCCAGGAACAGTTTTAAAAGTTTTAGTAGCTCCAGGTGAAGCAGTGAAGAAAAATCAACCACTTTTAATCTTAGAAGCAATGAAAATGGAAAACGAAATCGTTGCCGATAAAGATGGTGTAGTAGCAGGCATTCATACAAACCAAGGGGATATGGTAAACCCTGGTGATGCATTAGTAACAATTAACTAGTTAGATATTTAGGAGGAAATTAGGTGGACACTTTAGTTCAAGGTATTTTAGGTATGGGTTTGGAACCTGGCCGTTTAGTGATGATGGCTGTTGGTGGGGTATTGATGTGGTTAGGTATTAAAAAAGAATACGAACCAACATTATTAGTACCAATGGGGCTAGGAACAATTTTAGTAAACTTCCCAAATTCAGGTGTATTATTTGCAGGTGGAGAACCTGGACCATTTACAACATTATTTGATATGGGTATTTCAACTGAATTATTCCCATTGCTATTATTTATCGGAATTGGGGCGATGATTGACTTTGGTCCGTTATTGCAAAATCCATTCATGTTATTATTTGGGGCAGCTGCTCAGTTTGGTATCTTCTTTACCATTATTATTGCGATTTTATTTGGCTTTGATATGAAAGATGCAGCTTCAATTGGTATCATTGGTGCAGCTGATGGGCCAACTTCAATCTTTGTAGCCAACACATTAGGTTCAAAATACATGGGTGCGATTATGGTTGCAGCATATTCATACATGGCATTGGTTCCAATTATTCAACCGCCAGCCATTAAAGCTGTAACAACCAAAGCTGAACGTCAAATTAAAATGGTTTACCGTGCAGGTGAAGTATCACAAACAGCAAAAATCTTATTCCCAATTGTTATTTCAATCGTTGCAGGTTTGATTGCACCCGTATCATTGCCACTAGTAGGTTTCTTAATGTTTGGTAACTTATTACGTGAGTGTGGTGTATTGGAGCGTTTATCAATTACGGCACAAAATGAATTAGTAAATATTATTTCGATTTTATTAGGTTTAACAATCTCAGTGAAAATGCACTATGAAGATTTCTTACAATTCAACACTTTAATGGTTATTGGTCTAGGTTTAGTTGCCTTCATCATGGACTCAATTGGTGGTGTATTGTTTGCGAAATTCTTGAACTTATTCCGTAAAGAAAAAATCAACCCAATGATCGGGGCAGCAGGTATCTCAGCTTTCCCAATGTCATCACGCGTTATTCAAAAAATGGCAACAGAAGAAGATCCTTCAAACTTTATCTTGATGCATGCGGCTGGTGCGAACGTTTCAGGACAAATCGCTTCAGTTATTGCAGGTGGATTGTTGTTGGCATTCTTAGGAAAATAAGAAATAACTCAATTAAAAGTGGTGACTAGAGCGTTTTGGCTTGAGTAAATTTCTCAAAACAGCTCGTAAGAACCCGGATTCAGGAGGAAAAAATTATGGATATCAATATGGATCAATTATGGCAAGCTGTTGAGTTATTAGGATTTGGTTGGGGTGGCGTGTTTATCGTTATCTTTATCATCTACTTGGCATCAATTGCCTTAACTCGTATGTTTCCAGTTAATAAGGATAAAAAATAATTAAACGAAAGTGGTGAAACGAGCGTTTAGACTTGATTACTCGTCGCAAGAAAAAATGCTTGATTGAACCTAGATTATAGGAGGCTCCATTATGTCTACTGCTTATATTTTTAAACAACTATGGTTAAATCGCGACCAAAACGCATATAAGCAGTGGGCGGAACTTCTTAAATCTGGTGGACTTGGAACGGATGAAGTACTTGATTATACCATTGGACTTTTTGATGAGAACGAGTTAATTGCCACCGGTTCATTTTCGGGCAATATTATTAAAAATGTGGTCGTATGTAAACGCTACAATGGCGAAAATCTCTTAACACAAATCATCATGAAACTAATGGATGAGATGAGAGAGAGAGGTTTTTGGCACCTAATGTTATATACAAAAATTGAAAATGTCGCTATTTTTAAAAGTTTAGGTTTTTCTTCTATTATAAAAAATGAAACCTTAGCGTTTATGGAATTTGGGCATCCAAACTTTGAAGATTACTTGAGTTACTTACAAAAAGAAAAAAAAAGTGAGGAAAGTACAGGAATTGTCATGAATGCCAATCCTTTTACTTTAGGGCATCAGTATTTAGTAGAAGATGCTGCAAAAATAAGCAAGCAAGTTTACATTTTTGTCGTATCAGAAGACGTTTCAGAAATTTCATTTAAAGATCGATTTCAAATGGTTCAATTAGGCACCAAACACTTATCAAATGTCAAAGTGCTTGAAACAAGAGAATATATGGTTTCATCTGCAACGTTTCCTTCTTATTTTTTGAAGGATAAAGCACAATTAGCAGTTGCCAAAACGCAAGCGATGATGGATGCGAAACTTTTTTTAGAAAGAATTGCACCTACATTAAATATCACCCAGCGTTTTGTCGGCGAAGAACCATTTTCACCTGTAACGAATATCTATAACGAAGCAATGAAAGAATATTTTGGCGAAAAATTGAAGTTAACGATTTTACCAAGAAAACAAATACAAGGGGAAGCAATTAGTGCAACTCGAGTTAGAAAAGCTCTAGTGGAGAAGAATGAAGAGCTTTTAAATAATTTTTTACCAAAAACAAGTTTAAACTATTTAAAGGAAGAAGGAAAGTTAGAGTGGAATTAATCTCAAAAGCCATCGCCGGCACATTAGAGTCAAGCGATATTCAAATTACTATTGAACCACTTGCAACAAAGGAAGTGGTCGTTGAATTACAATCTTCTGTTGAAAAACAATTTGGTCGTCGTATTCGTGAAGTCATCAAGGCAGTTTTGGCTCATTATGGAGTTGAAGGTGTACGTGTTCATGCGGTGGATAAAGGCGCTTTAGATTGTACAATTCGTGCACGTATGGTTTCAAGCTTACACCGTGCAGCCCAAATTGAAAAAATTGACTGGAAGGAGCTTGACTCATGGAACGTTTAAGAAGAACGATGATGTTTGTACCAGGTGCCAATGCTTCAATGTTGCGTGATGCTTCATTATATGGTGCAGACTCAATTATGTTTGACCTAGAAGATGCGGTGTCCTTAAAAGAAAAAGATACAGCGCGTATGTTGGTTTACTCAGCGTTAAAAACTTTTGACTTTTCAGGGACAGAAACAGTTGTCCGTATCAATGCTTTAGAAGATGGCGGCGATCAAGATGTGGAAGCGATGGTTTTAGCTGGTGTAAATGTGATTCGTTTACCAAAAACTGAAACAGCGCAAGATATCAAAGATGTTGAAGCTGTAATCGCTCGTGTGGAAGAAGAAAACGGAATCGAAATCGGCACAACAAAAATGATGGCAGCAATTGAGTCGGCAACTGGTACTTTAAACGCACCAGAAATCGCCAAAGCATCAACACGTTTAATTGGTATCGCTATCGGTGCGGAAGATTACGTGACAAACATGAAAACACGCCGTTACCCAGACGGTCAAGAGTTATTCTTTGCTCGTTCAATGATTCTTCATGCAGCACGTGCAGCTGGAATTGCAGCGATTGACACTGTTTATTCAGATGTGAACAACGAAGAAGGGTTCAAAGCAGAAGTAAACTTAATCAAACAATTAGGATTTGACGGTAAATCAGTCATCAACCCTCGTCAAATTCCATTAGTAAACGCAATTTACGCACCAACTGAAAAAGAAATTCAAAATGCCAAAGAAGTTATCTGGGCAATCCGTGAAGCTGAAAGTAAAGGTTCTGGTGTCATTTCACTCAACGGAAAAATGATTGATAAGCCGATTGTTGAAAGAGCGCAACGTGTCATCGCCTTAGCAGTAGCAGCAAAATTAATTTCGGAGGATGAAATTTAACATGGTGAAAAATTTAGTTGGAAAAGAAATTCCTCAAGATGTAGCAAATAAATACGGTGTGTATGCTGGAGAACTAGCAAACATCCGTGAATATAAAGAAGCAAGCCGTAATATCAAGCCAGTAAAACCACGTGATACAAAACTTTTAGGTTCAATCCGTGAAGCAATTGAAAAAACTGGCTTGAAAGATGGCATGACAATCTCCTTCCACCATCATTTCCGTGAAGGTGACTATGTAATGAACATGGTAATGGAAGAAATCGCGAACATGGGCTTCAAAAACCTGTCAATTGCACCATCTTCAATCGCCAACGTTCACGCCCCATTAATTGATCACATCAAAAATGGCGTGGTTACAAACATCACTTCATCAGGTTTACGTGATAAAGTCGGTGCTGCAATCTCAGAAGGCATTATGGAAAATCCAGTAATCATCCGCTCACATGGTGGACGTGCGCGTGCGTTAACAACTGGAGAAATCAAAGTAGATATCGCATTCCTAGGTGCTCCTTCATCAGATGCTTATGGAAATGCAAACGGTGTGAAAGGTAAAGCACAATGTGGTTCATTAGGTTATGCCATGATGGATGCAAAATACGCTGACCAAGTAGTTATCATCACTGATACATTGGTTCCTTATCCAAACTCACCAATCAGCATTCCACAAACAGATGTTGATTACGTGGTAGAAGTTGAAGCTATTGGAAACCCAGCTGGGATTGCCTCAGGTGCTACTCGTTTTACGAAAAACCCAAAAGAATTATTAATCGCTGAATATGCAGCAAAAGTAATTACTAATTCTCCTTACTATAAACAAGGATTCTCATTCCAAACAGGTACTGGTGGTTCATCACTTGCAGTTACACGTTTCATCCGTGAGAAAATGATTGCTGACGGAATTACTGCATCATTTGCTTTAGGTGGAATTACTAACGCGATGGTTGAGTTATTAGAAGAAGGGTTAGTTGAGAAAATTATCGACGTTCAAGACTTTGATCATCCTTCAGCACTTTCATTGGGTCGTAACTTAGAACACCATGAAATTGATGCGAATATGTATGCTTCTCCATTATCAAAAGGTGCGGTAATCAACCAATTAGATACAGCGATTCTTTCAGCTTTAGAAGTAGATACAAACTTTAATGTCAATGTTATCACTGGTTCAGATGGTGTCATTCGTGGTGCTTCGGGTGGACATTCTGATACATCAATGGCATGTAAAATGAGCTTGGTGATTTCGCCATTGGTTCGTGGCCGCATTCCAACATTTGTAGAAGAAGTAAACACAGTTGTAACACCAGGTGATTCAGTGGACGTGGTTGTTACCGAAGTAGGTATTGCAATTAACCCGAAACGTGAAGATTTAATCGAACATTTTGCAAAATTAGACGTACCACAATTTACAATCAAAGAATTACAAGAAAAAGCTTATGCAATCGTTGGTACACCTGACCCTATTCATTACGGTGACAAAGTAGTTGCATTAATTGAATACCGCGATGGTTCAATTATTGACGTAGTAAAAAATGTATAAAGAATTCTTCGACGGTCCAGAAATAACGTTAATGGAAATGCTTGATGCCCGTGAAAAACGTGTGAAAATTCAACAGGATAAATTAATCAAACATCCAGATTATTCATTGCTCTCAGTGGCGATGAATATTCCTGGGCCTGTGAAGAATTCCAAGCAAATTTCTCAGGTATTCCAAGAATTTATCAACATCATTGAAAACCAATTGTCACCAAAGAAAAGCCGCATTACCTTTGAAAAAACCGGTCCTCAATATTTCGCCATGTATGAAATGGCAGCAATTGAGCTAAAAAAAATCATGATTGAATTTGAGGAAAGTTTCGCGATTGGTCGATTGTTTGATTTAGATGTTTTATATAGTGAAAATGGGAAAATCAAACAAATTAGCCGAAGCGACTTAGGGTTACCACAAAGAAAATGTTTAATTTGTGACAAACCAGCTAAAGAATGTGGTCGAAATCGTACACATACTATAGAAGAAATGCAAAAGAAAATTATTGAAATACTAGAAAAGGATTAGGGTTATGACAAAAAATATCCGTTTTATGGAAACAGTTTTACGTGATGGACAACAAAGTTTGATTGCAACTCGTATGCACACAAAAGACATGTTGCCAATTATCAAAGCTATGGACAATGCAGGATATGCAGCATTAGAAGTATGGGGCGGTGCAACGTTTGATGCCTGTGTCCGTTATCTAAATGAAGATCCGTGGGAAAGATTACGTGCGATCAAAAAATTAGCAAAGAATACACCCCTACAAATGTTATTACGTGGCCAAAACTTATTAGGATACCGCCATTATGCAGATGACGTGGTAGCAGAATTTGTGAAGAAGTCAGTTGAAAATGGGATTGATATCGTTCGTATCTTTGATGCCTTAAACGACACACGTAACATTGAAGTAGCGATTAAAGCAACCAAAGAAGCTGGCGGTCATGCACAAGCAGCTTTATCTTATACAACCTCACCAGTTCACACAGTAGATTACTTTGTGAATTTAGCCAAAGATTTAGCTGATATGGGTGCTGATTCTATCTGTATTAAAGATATGGCTGGGGTATTAACGCCTCAAGCATGTTTTGATTTAGTATCACGTATCAAACAAACAATTACTTTACCATTACAAGTGCACACACACGCAACTTCAGGTATTTCAGAAATGACTTATTTGAAAGCAGCCGAAGCAGGAGCGGACATTATCGATACTGCGATTTCACCATTTGCTGGTGGTACTTCACAACCTGCGACAGCTTCAGTAGCCTTAGCATTAGAAGACTTAGGTTTTGAAACTGGCTTGAATATGGAGAAAATTTCAGAAATCGCTGACCACTTCCGTCCATTACGTGACCAATATCGTGCCGAAGGTTTATTAGACCCTAAAGTGCAAGATACTGAGCCACGTACCTTGATTTACCAAGTACCAGGTGGGATGTTGTCTAACTTGCTTTCTCAGTTGAAAGAAAAAGGATTAGAAGACTTATACGATGAAGTATTGGCTGAAATCCCTCGTGTGCGTAAAGATTTAGGGTATCCTCCATTGGTGACGCCTTTATCACAAATGGTTGGTACACAAGCAATGTTAAATATCGTGATTGGTGAGCGTTATAAAATGATTCCTAACGAGATCAAAGATTATGTTCGTGGGAAATATGGGAAAGCGCCAGTACCGATTGCCATTGATATTCAACAGTTGATTATTGGCGATGAAGAACCAATGACGATTCGTCCAGCTGATTTGATTCCAAATGAATTACCTACATTGCGTGAAGAAATTAAGCAATATGCAAAATCTGATGAAGATGTGTTACTCTATGCCATGTTTCCACAATTAGGTATGGACTTTTTAGGTCGTCGTGAAGATCCGTTTTATGATGTACCAATACAATCGGTGAATGTTTCGATTGATATGTAAATTAACTAAAAATGGCTAGTGGTCTAAATTGACTGCTAGTTTTTTTGACTCATTGTAAGGTGTCAAATGATTTTTTTTAACTCAAGCGACAAAAATTGAAAAACATTTTGAAAATATTGTCGTCTACACTTTTTTTGATAATGCTATTATATTTATTAATAAAAAAGTAAAAAAAAGGAGGATTTTTATGAGAAACAAACGAAAAATTTTTAGTTTATTTGCATTTACAGCACTGTCTGTTTTTGTTCTTAGTGCTTGCGGCAATAAAAATGGTACTAGTGCTGATGAGTCAGGTGTGAGTGTTGGCTTATTTCCATTTGTTACAGCAAACCAAGAAAAAGCACTAGAAGGTGGAACTTTAGAGCTTGCTATTGTCAATGATGCACCATTTAAAGGATTGTTTTCACCAGCATTATCACAAGATGCTTTTGATAATAGTTTTATGTCACCGACTGGCTTTGGAACATTGTTTAGAGTATCAGAAGATGGTTCAATTGAAAATGGAGGGCCAGCAGATTTTGAGTTTGATCGTGAAAAAAGAACAGCTACGATTACTTTACGTGAAGATTTAAAATGGTCAGATGGTACGGCAGTAACTGCGGATGATATTATCGGAACTTATAAGATTATTGCTGATAAGGATTATACTGGCGTACGTTTTAGTGATATTCAAAATGTGGTAGGTGTGGCTGAATATCATGAAGGAAAGTCTGATGAGATTGCTGGTTTGACTCGTGTAAGTGATCGTGTTGTTGAAGTAGAATTTATTGAGGCTAGTCCTTCGATTACACTCATGGGCTCAGGTGGGATTTTGAATTATGCAATTCCTTGGCATCAATTAAAAGATATCCCAGTTGCTGAATTAGAAACTTCTGATGCGGTTCGTAAAAATCCATTATCATTTGGACCGTTTGTAGTTTCTAATGTTGTACCTGGTGAAACGGTAGAATTAATCAGAAACGAATATTTTTATGGACAAACACCAAATTTGGAAAAAATTGTTTTACGCAATACCGCAAGCTCAGGTATAATTCAAGCAATACAAGCCAAAACCTTTGATATCGTCCTTCATATGCCAACTGATTCATTCCCTCAATATAAGGATGTTGAAAGTTATGAAATGCTTGGTGCAATGGAGTTTGCTTACACTTATATTGGATTTAAATTGGGGCATTATGATTCTGATAATAACCAAAGCGTGCTGGATGAAAATGCTAAGATGAGTAATAAGAGTCTTCGTCAAGCAATGGGGTATGCAGTTGACAATGAACGTGTGGGGAAAGAATTTTATCATGGTTTAAGAACTCAAGCGAATACCTTAATTGCTCCGGTATTTGGTGATTTAGCTGCATCTAAGGCAGATTTGCCTGGCTATGGGGATGGTGAGGATTTAGAAAAAGCAAATAAATTGTTAGATGATGCAGGATTTGTTGATACCAATGGGGACGGTTTTAGGGAAAATCCAGATGGAACACCATTAACGATCAATTTTGCATCTATGTCCGGTGGCGATATTGCAGAACCACTAGCGCAATACTATATTCAGCAATGGCGAGAAATTGGGTTAGATGTACAGTTAATGAATGGTCGATTGCATGATTTCCAAACATTTTATCAGCGTGTGCAAGATGATGATCCAGAAGTTGATGTTTTTATGGCAGCATGGAGTTTGACTTGGAATCCTGATCCAGCTGCACTTTGGGGACCAACTGCAGCTTTCAACTTTACACGCTATGTTTCAGATGAAAATACTCGTTTAATCGAAGCAATTAACTCAGACAAGGCATTTGATGATGAGTTTCGTAAACAAGCAATGTTAGATTGGCAAAAATATGCAGATGAGCAAGCTTTTGCAATCCCAACACTATTTAGATCGTCTATTGTTCCAGTAAGTAAGCGAGTGACAAACTTTACAATTGAACAAAATGCATCAGCATATGAAAAATGGGCACAAGTAGGTGTAAGCAAGGAAACACGTTAAGTAAAAAAATGAAAGAAGGAGCTTATTTCTTCTTTCATTTTTTCTACAAGGAGGTGGGGGAAATGATTGAATACTTTATCAAACCAGAAAAAAACTATGCTTATGAGATCATTTTATTCCTTTGGCAAAATCAGTCCAAACAGTATTCACTTAAAAATCTGCAAAATCACTTTCATATTTCCAGAACCATCGTACTCAATTCATTAGAAAAACTAAAAAGTATCGCCAAGAAATATCCTGAATTTCATTTGGAGTTGCATAATAGTTTTCTTAAAGCATCATTTTCTTCAAACTTCCTTGTGAATAAAGTATATATTGATTTATTGAAACAATCTTTCACTTATAATTTTTTTGAGACACTTTATTTAGGGAATTTTAAAACGTTGGACATATTCGCTCAAGAACATTTTACAACGACACGAACGATTCAAAGACAAATCCGCAAATTAAATGAACTACTACAAGAATATAGTTTGAGCCTTTCTTTGAAGAGTCAATCTATTATTATAGGTGAAGAGTATCGCATTCGTCATTTCTTTTTTATGATTTTTTGGCATGTCCTTGAAGAAGAGTCTGTTTTTTTAAACCAAGACTATTTAGCATTTAAAAAGTTTGCCTATTTTTTTCAACTTGCACAAAGTGATTTGAAGAAATTGTTTATCTTTTTACTAATTACACGACATCGTTTAAGTAAAGGGCACAAAATCACGGCATTGCCAGATAGAATAAAAAAAATTCGTCATCCATTTATTTCACTTGAGCTTTTTAAAAAGGAGTTAAAAAATAATATCGGTCCATTTACTCAAGAAGAAATTTGTTTTTTATATTATGTCTTCACTGTTCTTCCATCT
>JAITWV010000098.1 GCA_031285105.1 Streptococcaceae bacterium
TGGTTTGATTCATGAAGAGTTGGGATTTACACCAGTCGATGAAAATATTGAAGTTTCAAGGCATGGACAAAGTATTTCATTTGAATATATCTTAGAAAAAAATCCAGATTACCTATTTGTCATTGATCGCAGTGCAGTGGTAGGAAATTCAGACATCAACGCTCGCCAAACAATTGAAAATGATTTAGTGAGAAAAACAGATGCTTATAAAAATGGACGTATTGTTTACTTGAATCCTAATTATTGGTATTTATCAGGTGGAGGATTGGTTTCAGTAAGCGAAATGATGCAACAAATTTTGGTAAGTCTTCAGTAAAAAGTTAAGAATGTTTGTGATGTCATTGTGTCAAATCGGATTGAAGTTGAAATTGAAGATGTGAAAGAAAAAGTGTATACAAAAGATTTGTTTTATCGCGATTAATTTTATATAACGAAAGCCTGTAATTCCCCAACTTTGTAAAGTGGTGGGGAATTACAGGCTTTCGTTAAATCTGCATTTAATCACTAATCTATCGAAAACTGATTCGTTTTACTTGCAATTTGAATGGTTATTTAATTAAAATAAAATTATAGTATGATTAAATTATTAGATATCTTAAAAAAAATGATGAAAGGTGATGGTGGGATGTTGAAATTTTTAAAACGCAAAAAACTAATTTCCATTTTGATGGCCTTGATAATAAGTTTGCAGTTAGTACCTCCGATTTTGAATGTGTATGCTTTTGGAGTGGAAGCGTATCAAGAAGAGTCTTTTTATTATGGTTATATGAATGAGTATCCATTTGGGGAGTATTATTTATTAGATGAAGATTATTCGGAAATAGCAAATGAAAATGAAGACAATCAAGTGGATGAAAAAGAAATGGATTCAGCAGATGATTCACCAAAAGAAGAATATAAGCCTGAACTAAAGGTAATTCCAGAAATTTATGAAACTTATGAAATTTATGAAACTTATGAAGATAATGAAGAAGATGACGAAGAGGAAGAAAATACTCGATTGATTTCTTCACGTCAGGAGTTTGAAGAGGCTTTTACCAATGCTGATGTAAAAGAGATTATCTTGCAAGAGGACATTGATTTAGGGAATACTTCGCTAACAAGAAATGCGGCTGACTTAACAATCAATGGCATGGGCTTTGGTTTAACTAGAAATAACAACGCTCAATTGTCTGTAACAGGTAATTTGACGTTGAAAGGAATTTCTAGCTTAATTGGTGGAAGTGGCACTTTAGCCTTTTTAAATATAACAGGTGAGCTTACGATTATTAGTGTTAATGCAAGGAGTATGAATAACCTTATCATTGGAAATACCTCCTTAGCACGTGCGCAATCCATACATATTGAAAATACCCAAATAGAAGGATTTAATCTGACAAGTGGTATTTTGTTTGAAACAGCGAATTTACAAATTAGTGGTAGTATCATTAAAGGCACGATGACAAATAGTAGCTTGTTTTGGAGTGATACCTTTGGCACGGGTGCAAGAAACTTTGAGGTGAATCGTTCTTCTATTATTGAATTAAGGAATGCAGGGAATAGTTGGACGGTTTTATCTGCCATTCAAGAAACGAGAAATTTAACGTTTACGATAACGGATAACTCCGATGTAAGGATTGTCTCAAACGCTTTAAACACTCCTGGCAATTTAAATGTTGTTCGCTTATTAGCTACGACACTAATTGTTAATATAAGTGCCAGTGCAAGATTTTTTGTAGATACGGTTGGCACGATTTCGGCAAATTCTGCTGTTTATTTACAAGGTGTGGTAACGTTAAATGTGAATACGCAGGCTCGTTTTAATATTGTAAGGGGTAGGCAAAACCAAAACAATAGTGGAACAGGTGCAGCTTTGCAGATAAATGGAAATGCTCGAGCGATTAATGTAGCAACCTCAGGACAGTTAATTTTACTTCATTGGGGAACAAATACGACCACACCCAATACCAATACGACATTGAAACTAGGACCGACTGTCGCTCAAACCAATATTCGTTTAAATAACCCTCATTCACGAATCAACTTTTATGCTGAACGTGGCGAAAGTATTTATTCAGATGGAACAGTGGATATTCGTCAAAATTCAGGCTTCTTTGAAATGTGGGCTCGTCCTCATAGTGTGCCTAATTTGCAGCATAGTTCTGGGGTGATTTCTGTTGGCGCAGTTGACCGATTGATTATTCATGTTCAAAGTCCCCAACATTTTGATTTTTGGAATATCACAAAAAGTTTAGAATATGGTACTTCAGAAAATGATGGTTTATTTCATGTTCGTAAAAACAATTGGAATGATGATAATCGCTATTATGCAAGGAATTTAATCTTCTCAGATACAACGGTAAAAGCTTGGGGAGGTTTATCTTTTAACGCAAGTTATGAAGAAATCAGAGCCCCATTATTTACAGCTACAAATCAAACGCTTCATATTACTGGATTAGATGTTACTTACGGTGGGACAAGTATTATAGGTGACAATAGTCCTTGGAGGCGTGGGCATGAAGGATTAGCCGGAAATGCCAGTTCAACCAATTTTACTACACGACTTGGTGCTTCAAATTTCAATCCAGAAACCAATACACCTCGCGTTGGAGAAATCAGACAACCAACCAATGCGGATAAACAAATTGCGATTGAACTTTATCAAGAACATCGTAGTGCCTATCCATGGGAAGAAGATCCACCTGAAGCTAGAAAACGGACATTTACTGCAAATCACGTAGGAATTTACACAACAATTAATGGTGAGCAGACTGTATTTGGAACTTCGACTTATAATCAAGATACGGGTAAGCATCATTTTGATTGGTTACCAACAATGAATGAGGATAGGGAATTTTTAGTTGCTAGTGATATGATACGTGTGAATGAAATTTTCTGGGGTTCAGGAGAAAATAGGCTTCGTTTCAATGATGAGGTCATTCCATTCTTTCCAGTTTTAGATGTTAGAGCACCTGAAAAAGCGCTTATTACCTCAACTTTTGCACAAAGTAGAGCAGTTCATCCGATTCGCCAAATCTATGATAATTTAGCACTATTAACTGGAACAGGTGAAGCAAATAGTTGGGTTATGCTAAAAAAATATGAAACTTGTGGAATCATTGCCAATACGATTGAAAACACATTAACCCGTGTCGATGAGGATAGCCAATGGTCTATCGCGCTAACGAATCTAGGTTTAACTCAAGGAGACAAAATTGCCGTTGTTTTAATTGACTCAAGTGGGACAACAGTAGAAATGTTAGAAGAATGGGGAAGACAAGCTGATCATGAAGCCTTGATTGAGAAAACCATTCGTTCTATCGAAGGAGAATCCAAAGGAAATGTCCAAAAAATACCTGTTATCACCATGGGCACTTACTATTATTCACAAACATGGCAAGAAATTGATCCGGTAAGTGATGCTTTTTACAACGATTTTTATAAAGCAACTGTTCTAGAAGTTGTCTGCTCAGGAACAATCACGCTTACTGTACCAAATTTTCATTTTGGTACCCATCGAATTACCAACACTTTACAAGAGTTAAATCCTAGACCAAACGGTGTGTCAAGTGATTTGAGAGTAGATGATACAAGATCTAAAAAAACACCATGGAATCTTTTCGTTAACGTAGGAGAATTTCAAACAAGACCTCAAGCTGGTAACAGATTTACCTTGGCAGGTGCTAAGATTGTTTTATTAGATGATGAAAGAGAAATTACCCTTGAAGCAGGAACTTTAAGTAATCCGATTATGACTCAACAAACCGGTGGGAGTTGGAATATCTCAAGAACAAATTTACAAAATCAAGCAAGACTAATTATTCCGCCAAACACACCAATTCGTGCTGAAGGTTACCGCTCAGTACTAACTTGGATTTTATCAGATACCCCTTAAGAAAGGAGAGGAAAAAATGAAAATAATCATTTCAACAGTACTGTCATTCCTCTTTTTTGGAGGGACAACCGTATATGCCAATGACACTTCAACTTCTCCAGGTGCTTTAATGTTAAATAACGAAGCATCAAATGTCGTTACCAGACCACCTGGAAGTAGTGTCATCCCTGGTGGGCGTTTACCTGATACGGGCGAGGTAGCTTCATTTCTTTTAAGCTTAATAGGCGTTTTATTAATTTTCTATGTTTTAAGAAAAAAGAAACATCTATTTAAAGGATTTTTTGTTTTAGTGCTATTGCTACCTTTTACACTTGGAAGTATCAGCACACTTGCACAATCGGCTGGTAGTGGAGCATTTGTTCGCTTTTTACCAATGCCAATCATACCAGAACCTGACCCAGATGAAGAAGGAGAGTTGTCAATTGTCAGGACTCCATATTTTTACTTTGATGTCCCAATGTATGATGATGAAGGATTTGTAAGTTTCTATGGAAAAGCAGAAAAGCGCATCGAAAAGATTGGCATCAAAAATGAAGGTACACAGCTTTCAGATGAAACAGCAATTGCCAATTATGTATTAATCCAAGACTTACGCTCAGGTGCGCATGATTGGAATTTAACTGTCCGTAAAGAGGATCATTTTACCAATGTCGAAACAGGAATTGACACCCAAATCATTGGTGCACAAATTATTTTATCCGATATTTGGATAGCAGCCATGCAACAAGGACAAGATGCCCGAGTAGAAGAACACCACATACCAGGAAGTGTCACGATTGTTCAAGGACAAGAAGCCTTTGTCGCACGTGGTTCATCAGATGAAGGAGATCACTTTTGGGCAGTAGTTTTTGGGTTTTGTGATGAGTCGGCAAATAGTGATATGACCCACGTTGAAGCTAGTGGGACATTGATTACCCATGGCACAACATTTACACGCAGTATCAAAAATCATTGGGCAGTGGAAGAAGTATTGGATGATTTGTATTTTGATAATCATGATTACGAGATGAAATATAACACTGCTGTTCGTTTAAGAATTCCACTAGGACAAGTAGCTGACTTAGGAGCTGGTGTGTTTACGACTCATTTTACATGGATATTAAGTGAAACACCTTAAATTTGAGAGAACAAGGAAATGACTTGTTGATTATATATTATTGTAGATGTACATATCGAAAGGAGATTTTTGATGAAGAAGTATAAATTATTTTCAATGGGAATTGCAGGAGCGATTTTGTTAGGAGCGGCAAGTCCGGTGTTGGCGAATACTACAGCTGTAAGTGCTACAGGAAATGCGTATGTTCGATTTACTGAAGGGGATGTAACCATTATTTCGCCAAGTCCGGGAGCAGCAATGGTTTCTAATTTGGATTTTGGTATTCACGAACTGGATGCACAATTATTGAATACTGGCAGACGCTTTGAACATATTGCACAAGGTTATGAAGCGGCACCAGAAACATCAACGATTAATTATGATGGCAACGGCAATATTGAGTTAATTGGTCTTCGTGATTTACGTGGTATTGGTTCGGATTTTATTGAATTACAAATCAGCTCACCTGGGTTTGTAGGAATCAATGGTGCAGAGATTAGTGTTACAGGATTGTCTGTTCGCGGTGGAACAAATAACCCTACAATTTATAACCCAAGACGAGAAAGAAGATACAATCTTTTACGAAATACAGAATCAGTTCAAATTAATAATACGCAAGGGGATATTGTATTATATGCACCTATTTCTGGAATTAGTTTAAATATACCAGGTGGAAATGCTT
>JAITWV010000122.1 GCA_031285105.1 Streptococcaceae bacterium
TCACGATTGCCTTGGTAACCGCCTTGGCGTTGACCGCCTTCACGATTGCCTTGAGGACGATTGTCACGATTTTGCGTATTTCTTTCACCGCTTTGATTGCGATTTTGTGTTGTATTTGAACGGTTACTTGCAGGTTTTTGGTCTGCTATACGGTAACGGTTGGGGCTTTTGTGTTCTTGCCCTTCAGTATTCCCACCTGTTGATGGTTTGTCTGCTTGTTGTTTTGGTTTAAATGCGTCTATAATTTTCATCGCTCCCTAACTTTGTTTGTTCTAATTTTTTATGAGTTCTTTTAATTTCTTGGCAAAACCTGCATCCATCACCGCAATAACCTTACGGCTTTGACCAATCGCACTTGATAATTCAATGTGACTAAATTGATCATTATAGGAAACATTATACGTTTTTGCCTTATCAGTCACTTTTTTCATCGTGCTTGGTCCTAAATCACTGGCAATAAAGACTAATTTCGCCTTTTGTTTTTGAATTTCTTTAATGACTAATTCTTCACCGGTGATTAATTTTCTGGCACGTTGCGCTAAGCCTAATAAATTTAAAATTTTGTCGTTATTGTTCATCTTTAAACAGTTCCTTTCGGGCTTGTTGATGAATAACATAATTCAAAAGTTCTTCGTAGAATTCATCGGAAATTTTGGCTTCCAGACTTCTTTGTAAGATTCCTTTTTGTTGTGAAAGTTTTACTTCTTCTGGGTTTAAGGCGATATAAGCTCCTCGTCCTGGTGCTTTGCCAGTTGGGTCAATGCTTACAACTCCTTCTTTGTTGCGGGCAATTCTTAGTAATTCTTTTTTGGGGAACATCTCGCCTGAAACGACGGATTTTCTCATTGGGATTTTTCTTTGTTTTTTCATAAATGAAAGCCCCCTTTTTTCTTATTCAGCTGAATAATCTGTATCAGCAATACCAGCATCTTCATTGATTTCTTCGATGATTTCGTCTGATATAACTTCATCACTAACTACATCTTGCGCCACTACTTCATCAGCAACTACGTCTGAAATATCCATAACAACATCTGAAACCACTTCATCTTCTGAACCTTCAACAACGGTTTCTGATTTTTGCGCTTGGGCTTTTTCGTAAGCTTCCACTCGTGCATCGTATCCTTTTAAGAATTCATCTTCTTCTTGTTCTGGCTTGATGTCGATTTTAAAACCTGTCAAACGTGCAGCTAAACGAGCATTTTGTCCACGTTTACCAATGGCTAATGACAATTGATCGTCACGCACGATAATGGTTGCTTGACGTGTGTTTTCTTTTTCAAAATAAACCGCTAAAACTTCAGCTGGGTTTAAAGCATTTGAAATATATTCCACTGGATCTGCACTATATTCAACAATATCCATATTCTCGCCTGATAATTCGTTGACAACTGCCTGTACACGAGCGCCTTTTGGTCCAACTACTGTACCAACTGGGTCAATGTTTTCTTCATGCGAGCGAACCGCAACTTTTGAACGATCACCAGCTTCACGAGCAACGGACATGATTTCAACCACGCCATCATAAATTTCTGGTACTTCTTGTTCAAATAAACGTTTCAACAAATCAGGGTGCGTACGAGAAACGCTGATTTGTGATCCTTTAGCTGTTTTGTTTACACGATAAACGAAAACTTTCAAGCGTTGATGTGGGCTATAAGTTTCATTTTTGATTTGGTCTGCTTTTGACATAACCGCTTCAATTTTTCCTAAGTTAACAAAAACAAATTTGTTATCCTTACGCTCAACTGTACCTGTCATAATATCATTTTCATATTGTGAATACTCGTTGTAGATAATCGTGCGCTCTTCTTCACGAACCGTTTGCATGATGACTTGTTTCGCTGTTTGTGCAGCAATACGTCCAAAATCTTTTGGTGTTTGTTCAAACTTGATTTTGTCGTTAATTTCATAATGCGGGTTTAGTGCTAAGGCATCTTGTAGTGAGATTTCTAGTTGTGAATCAAAAACGATGTCACTAACGGTTTTCACTTGATATACTTTAAAGTCGCCTGTTTTTTGATTAAAGACAACCTCTACATTATCGGCTTGTCCATAGTGACGTTTGTAAGCTGCTACTAAAGATTTTTCCAGAGCATCGATAACGATTTTTTTGTCTACGCCTTTTTCTTCTTCAATCGCATCGAGTGCACGTAACATTTCTTTACTCATGGATGAACTCCTTAAAATTATTTTTAAAATTTAATTGCTAAGCGTGCTTTGGCAATATTTTTTCGCTCAAAAGTAAACTCTTTTTTACGTGTTTTGATTTGAACACTTAAAGTCAACTGTTCTTCATCAAATGAAACCAAGTCACCTTCAAAGATTTTACTTCCTTCCACTGTTTGATAAAGCGAAATGTGGATAAATTTTCCAACTGCCGCTTCGTAATCAGCTTCTTTTTTTAATGGTCTTTCCGCACCCGGCGAAGATACTTCCAAGAAATAGGCTTGCGGAAATGGATCTGGGGTAATTTGGTCAAGTTTTAAGCTTAAAGCCTCACTAACCAAAGCTGTTTCTTCGATGTCAATTCCCCCAATCTTGTCGATAAACACGCGTAAGAAGTAATTTTTCCCTTCTTTCACATACTCAAGGTCAACCAACTCGAAATTATGTTCATCTAAAATCGGTTGTACCAAAGCACTTACCGTTTCGACGATTGATGACAAATTCTTCACCCTCCTTATTTTAGGTGGTGAGGTAGGCGTCTATAAGCTATGAAAAATAGGAAAATTGAAAACAGGCGCTTTTTGCCTGATTTTAATTTTATCTTTTTTCCTAGCTTATGCCTACTTCACCCCGATTTTCTTTAAAAAGAGTGAGCGACTTGTTTCTCAGCCGCTCACCCGTTTCTTCTTATTCAACATTATAAATAGTAACATATTCTATTGAAACTTTCAAGAAAATAGTTTTCAATTGCTTGTAAATATTCAGTCATTTTTCCTAAATCCCTTCTAAAGTATAATTTCAACGGTATTTTATACTTTTTACTTTAAAATGCAAGTATTTCTTCAGATAAATGAAAAAAATCGTGCGGGCAATGTGCGCCACACGATTTTTTTACGATTTTTTTTCTGGTAAAAAATAATAAAATTGAATCCACAAAATCTCCAATACCTAGAAGAATCTCTACAAGTAGTCCCATTAATAATTAGCACTTCCTTAGTTTAATTTGTTCTTTTTGATTTTGATATAGATATTAACTCCAACATTTATAAAAGCTATTGCAACGAAGCCAAAACTTAAAAAATTAGCATATATTGTATTTTGGAAAAATATTCTTAGTAAAAAAATTAATAAAATCGCTACTAAGCTTAATATCTTTATATTTTTCATAATTATTGTCTAAATCCATTAACTAATACTAGTTGTCGCACTTGGAAAATATAACCATTTGTTGTATAGCGATCAATACAACTTGCAGCGAAATTAGCAATAGCAAGTGCAACACCCCAAGATACACCAGGAACTAAAACTGCTAAAATAGCAGCCACTCCAGTAGCAAGAAAAGCATAATTTCTTATAGTTGTTGCTGATAAATAAAAATCCCAAGACCCAGTACCTTTGTTCACAACTTTGTTAACTCCTTCGATTCTCATCAATGAAGAAGGAGGAGTAACATCTATTCCTTGCACTTTTAAGAGTTCATACATTTGAGAATCTGTTATTATAATCTCTTTACTTGAAGTATCAATTCCCAATTCTCTAGCTTTTTCAATAATTAATTGACTATTATCTCTGGTGCTTGGATGATTTAACAGTGTTTGGTTGTTTATTGAAGTCTGCAAATTGCTTGTAGATGTATTAGAGATTTCATTAGCATGGGTAATTCCTAG
>JAITWV010000187.1 GCA_031285105.1 Streptococcaceae bacterium
GTATAAAATCCTCTTTCGTATTCTCCAGCACTACCATCAACTCCTTGTGGTTGTAATATTCCTTTTGTAATAAGAAATTTTGCAACTTTTTCAATATTTTTGGATTCACAAATTGATGCCAATTCACCACTTTCAAATATTTCAATAAGTTTAGCATTTGTATCATTATTACTTGCTCCAAGAAAATGTCCTTCTTTGATTATTGAATTAATTTGTAACTGATTCTTTGAGTATCCGCTATCTAACACGCACTTGGTTGTGCAAAAAAATTTTCTCTATTTCTACCGTAATACATAAAATCACCCTTTCAAATTTTTTAAGAAAATAAAACACTCTTGATTTTAATCTCATTTCTGCCAACAAATTATAGAATCAATTGTTGTACTCATGTGAATTCCTCCATTTTTTCAATAATCTTTATTGTTATGCTTCATGTCCTGTTAACCACAATACTAACCGCGTCCACATAGTCAGGCCTCCCATCAATTGATATGCTATAATTATAATACCAATGACGGTGCTAAATAAGTTTTGTAACAAATATGGACATTATTAGAATGGGGCTTTTTTATGAACGAAGAATTTGGAAAAATATATAAAACTATCCGCAAGAATAAAGGGTTAACTCAGGATGATGTTTGCAAAGGAAAGATTTCAAGAGCAACACTTTCAAGATTAGAAAATGAAAAAGAAATCCCTCATTTTCCAACGTTTACCTATTTGCTTGAACAACTTCATATGGAATTTGATGAATTTATGTTTCTATATAATTCAGAATTCCCGAACGAAAGAAATCATCTTATGTCAGAATTTTATTTAATTATTTCTAATTCTGAGTTGGAACCTATGAAAAAATTAAAGGAAAATTGCTTAAACTATCTACAATATTCTAAAGATGAAAGTATACAAAAAATCATGAATATACTTGAAATCTATGTTAACTTAGCTGAAAACATGTTCAGTACAAACGTAAGTCAGATTGCTTTAAAAATTTGGAATGAAGTTGAAACTAAAAAAGAATGGTATTTCATTGAACTTGAACTTATCAATCATATACTATTTTTCTTGCCTGTAAATATTGTCTTTGACGTAACAGACAGAGTACTAGATAGGTTAGAAGAATATTCTCGGTTTAAAAGAATGAATACGCTAGAAATTTCCATGCTAATCAATCTTTCATATATTTATATTGAAAATAAACGAATGAATCAAGCAATACCCATACTAGAAATAGCGCTAAAAAAAGCGAAATCACTTAAAAGATATGACTGCTTAGCAATTTGTAGTGTTCGTTTGGGGTATGCAAAAAATGATAACTCTTTGATTCAAAAAGGGTTTAAGTTGTTAGAGATAACAGATGAGAAATACCTTTCACTCTCGTTATCAGAAGAAATGAAGGCAATAATAAAATAGAATAAAAGAAGTAAAAATAAGGAGTACAAATGGCAAATTATACAATCAGACCCTATCAAACAATCGATTATCCAGTATTTCTAAAAATGTTTTACGATAACTACATCAATGATTATGAAATGGACTTAACAATGGAACAAATGGATGAACTCGCCCAAATCATTACCCAAAGCGTAGAGCATAACATCATGTACTTGGACTTATTATTTATTGATGAAGTAGCGGTTGGTTTTATCAAATACCAAGTCGATACGCCCGTTAGTGATTGGTGTGAAAAAGAAGGATTTGGTTTTATACGTGAGCTTCATGTTAATCAAAAGTTTCGCGGAAAAGGTTATGGAAAGTCTTTAGCCAAACATGCTGAAAATCAATTGAGAAGTTTAAATGTTCCAGGAATTTATCTAACGACAGATACAGCGATGAAGTTTTGGCAGGAATTAGGTTTTAAAGATACAGGTGAAGTTTGTGAGAAGAATGATGGGTTTATTTTTATAAAAGAATAATTATTGATTGCTTGGACAATATCTAGGCAGTTTTTAATTGTGTAAATAGACAATTTATTTGCTATACTGAATTATAAGTTAGTGAAGTATAATTCAGTATAGAGGTGAGAACATGTTTCTAGGAAGAAAATCCGAATTAAATGTATTACAACAAGAATTTGATAAAAACTCTTTTTCATTTTCCGTTATTTATGGACGCAGACGAGTAGGAAAAACTACGTTAATCAAAGAATTTATTAAAGGAAAAGCTGCGATTTACTTTCAGGCGACGATAAGTAATGAAAAAGATAATCTGGAAAACTTTAGTCGCTCAATCGGAGTCTATGAAGGAAAAGGAATTGAAACTTCATACACTTTTGCTAATTTTCGTTCGCTTTTTGATAATGTGACACAGTTAGCAAAAGAAAAAGCACTAGTTCTGGTAATTGATGAGTTTCCTTATTTGGCTAGGAGTTTTCCAGAAATTTCTTCTATTCTCCAGTATTATATGGATCATGTCTGGAAAGAAATTAGTGGCTTACACATCATTTTAGCTGGTTCATCTATGTCTTTTATGGAACATCAGGTGCTTGGATATGAAAGTCCTTTATATGGTCGTAAAACCTCGCAGATTAAGGTATTGCCATTTAACTTTAAGGAAACACTAGATTTTTTTCCGCATCTAAATGGTGTGGATGTACTGACTTATTATGCAATAACTGGTGGAATTCCCTTGTATTTATCTTATATGGATCCTCAAAAGTCGGTACCAGAAAATATCATTAATACCTTTTTAAATAAGAATTCGGGTATTTTTGAAGAACCTTATAATTTATTACAGCAAGAATTACGAAATCCAGCTTCATATAACACGATATTGACTGCTATTGCAGGTGGAGCAAGTAAACAAAATGAAATTGCCACAAAAGCGGGTATTTCAACTTCCTTAGCTGCAAAACAAATTGATACATTAATTGAGCTAGGGATTGTTGAAAAGCGTATGCCAGTAGGAGAAGGTAATAATAAATTAAGTGTTTACTATGTGAAAGATGGATTATTCCGTTTTTGGTATCGTTTTGTTGCCAAAAACATGAGCTATATTGAATTGGAGTTAACACAAGAGCTGTTAGACTATATTATTCAATTTTTACCTGAATTTCTTTCGATTGTATTTGAAGACATATCAAGACAATGGGTAGCACAACAGATGAGGAACGGTGATATGCATACAATTTACGGAAAACTAGGTTCGTGGTGGGGAACAAATAAAAAGACTAGAAGACAAGAAGAAATTGATATTTGTGGATTGGATATCTCTGAGGAAAATGTTTTACTTGGTGAGTGTAAGTGGAAAAATGAGGCGGTTGATTTAGCTGTTTTGAAGAAGTTGGTTCAACGAGGAGATGATTTGTTTCATTGGCAGAACAAAGAATACATTGTTTTTTCTAAAACAGGATTTACTGACGGTGCTAGCGAATTTGCAAAGGTTCAAGGGATAAAGCTTATTGAATTTGCTGATATGGTAGATTATTTTAACAAAGATTAACT
>JAITWV010000206.1 GCA_031285105.1 Streptococcaceae bacterium
GATGCGAGTGGTAAGTCGTTTGTTTGAAATTGAGGCTGATATCGCCAAAGCTTCTTCAAGAAAAGTTTTTGATGAATACATGCGGACGATTATTTCTCATAAAGCTCCGGGAAATTTCAATCAAGCGATGATGGATTTAGGTTCAAGCATTTGTACACCAACCTCACCAAAATGCAGTGATTGCCCGATTCAAACCTATTGTTTAGCAAATAAAAACGGAAATATGCTTAATTTTCCAGTTAAATCAAAAAAAATTAAACAAAAACCTTTATACTTTGTGGCATTGGCGATGAAAAATAAACAAGGACAATATTATCTAGAAAAACGTGGGTCTAAAGGATTGCTTGCGAATATGTGGACTTTTCCATTAATTGAGGTAACCAAAGAACAGTATCAAAACATTGAAATCACACAATTTACCACAAACAAAAATTACGTCTTTGCCACACAACCAAAAGGAGAGATTACGCATATTTTCTCTCACTTGAAGTGGCATGTGAAAGTGTTTGTTGGATTTGAAAAAGATGAATTGACGGTAAATGAAGAAATCGACACATTTGACAAAAAATGGCTTGGTGTTGCTGAACATGAGACAACCGTTTTTCCCAAGCCGCAATTAAAAATGTTTGATTTGCTTGATGATATTTCCCTAACCAAAAAGCGTGTATAAGATGGTGCGTTATGCTATAATTTCATACGAGTAGAGGATAGTATTATTGGAGGATTTTATTTTGATTCCAAAAGAAGGAGAATTCATCACTATCCAAAGTTATAAGCATGACGGCAATTTGCATCGTACATGGCGAGATACAATGGTATTAAAAACAAGTGAAAACTCAATTATTGGGGTCAATGATCATACCTTAGTGACCGAAGCTGATGGAAGGCGCTGGGTAACTCGTGAACCTGCGATTGTTTATTTTCACAAAAAGTATTGGTTCAATATAATCGCGATGATTCGTGAAAAAGGAGTGTCTTATTATTGCAATCTAGCTTCACCTTATGCACTAGATAAAGAAGCATTGAAATACATTGATTATGATTTAGATATTAAAGTATTTCCCGATGGTGAAAAGCGTTTACTTGATGTAGATGAATACGAAGATCACCGGAAAAAAATGCACTATTCACCTGAAATTGATTATATATTAAAAGAAAATGTCAAGATTTTGGTGGACTGGATTAATAATGGCAAAGGTCCTTTTTCTGATGAATATGTCAAGATTTGGTACGAAAGGTATCAGCAATTGTCTAGGAGACAGTAATTTGGATAGACGTGAAAAAAGAGGAGGGTTTTATCTACTCCTCTTTTTATCATTCACTTGTTCTTAAAGCAAAATATTTCAACAACAACGGTGAGATAAAAGTCGTAATTAAAACAATAATCACCATGCTTGAATAATAGTTCGTTTGAATGAGTCCAACTTGACTTCCTAATTGTAAAATAATCAACGCCATTTCCCCTCTTGAAATCATCGCTGCACCAATCATTAATGCGCTAGTGGATGGAAATTTGTCTAGTTTTGCACCAAGGTAACCGCCAAATAATTTTGAGAAAATCGCAACGAGTGAAAAAATCAAAATAAATTTCCATTGTTCTGCCACTTTTGAAAACTCTAATTCTAAACCAATGCTGACAAAAAAGACGGGAATAAAGGTTGAATAACCAAGTGCTTCCACATTGCGAAAGATTTCTTGATGTTCCTTCAATTGCCCAATTGCCACGCCTGCAAAAAATGCCCCAATGACCGAACTTAAGCCAACAAAATCAGCTAAATAAGCCATCGATAAAGCGATAAATAATGAAGTAATAATGATACTTGAAGTCGCATATAGTCTTTTACTTAAACGAATTAAAGTTGGTGCGATGAATTTTACTAAAAAGAAAATTAAGCCAAAATAGGCAATTTGCTCCAAAATAATTAATGACATTGGCTGATTAGTTGTGCTTTCTCCTGATAAAAAAGAAATGCTCATCGAAACCAAAAAGACGGTTAAAATATCATCAATTACTGCTGCTCCAAGAATAGTTGCTCCTTCTTTGGTATCAATTAATTTTAATTCTTTTAAGACCTCTGCTGAAATACTAACAGATGTAGCAGCTAAAATAATTCCGATAAATAATGCTTCTTTGCTATTTAATGATAAAGCTAATCCACTGCCTAGTGATGCTAAGATTGGTAAAAGAATCCCCAAACCTGCCACTAATATTCCTGGTTTGAGATATTTTTTCAACAGTCCTAAATCACTTTCAATCCCTGCTAAAAACATTAATAAGATAACGCCAATTTCTGAAAACTCGTGGATTAAAATATCTGGATGAATGAGATTTAACCCACCCGTTCCAAAAATAATCCCGACGAGCAATTGACCAATGACAACAGGAATGCCTATTCTTTTAGAAAAATGCCCTGCCAATGTTGTCGTAAAAAGTATGAAAACTAATACGCCGATAAATTCCATTATTATCCCCTCCCATAAAAAAATAAGCCCAATGCAAAGTAACGTTTCCCCCGCCCACGAAGAAACCAAACCTTGAACATTACGCTCAACCGAATTTTATTTTACTTTTGGTAGTATATCATGATTTTTCTTTTTGCTCAATTAATGAATTCTTAATCAATAACGTATATTATAATTAACTTAAAATTTAATCTATTCTATAATTAAAATATAACAGAAAGGAGAAACACATACATGGCAACTAAATTCACATTAGCAAAAGCATTAAAAGAAATTGGTATAACTTGTAACAAAGATGGTGTAAGTCTTGCAGCTTTATCTAAAACTGAGGTTGAAGTATTGTATGACAAGGCTGTTAAACAAGGGAAATTGGAAGAACATACTTGGAGAAAGTATTATTAATAAACAAAAAGTGCATGCATATAAAATGTATGTGCTTTTTAAATATCAAAAAAGGGGGATGAAAATGGTTTTGCGCTAGGTGCACCAATTACGGGAACGCCTGTTCCATTGTTTCCTGCTGCTACTTTCACCAATTCTGCTCTTATTAATAGCAATGAAGATTATCTAATTAATTACAACTTATCATTTTCTCGAAAACTATAATAATCATCATGACCAATAATCAAGTGATCAATCAATGGAATACCAAGATATTGCCCAGCTTTTTGCATTTGTTTCGTCAACTCAACATCACTAGAAGACGGCTTGGTATCTGATGATGGATGATTATGTGCAATGATTAAAGAAGAAGCCGAAAATTTCACAGCATCACGGTAAATTTCACGAGGATGGGCAATAGATGAGTTAAGTGTTCCGATAAACATGGTTTTTTGACGAATAATAGCATTTTGCGCATTCAGATAAATAACAACTAAATGTTCTTGCTTATAATCCTTCATCTGCTCAATTAATGTTTGCGCCACTCCATAACTACTTGTTATCTTTTCACCAAACTGCTGATTAACCAAATGAATTCTTCGTCCAAGTTCTAACATTGCTTTGATTTGTGCAGATTTCACACGTCCAACACCTGGAATAGACTGAAGTTCTTCTAAACTTGCCATTTTGAAATCATGTAAATTTTCAAAAGTATCAAAAACGCG
>JAITWV010000220.1 GCA_031285105.1 Streptococcaceae bacterium
TGATTATAAAGTAACGCCTATTTATGCAGGCAACGAGTTGATCCCACGACAAGTGAGATTAGAATATGTTGGTTTATCGGCATCAGGAGAGTTGATTTCTATTGTTTTAGGAAGCGAAAAGGAAGTAAGTACAGATAGTGGCACGACAAATGTAACCCTTGATAATGCTAGTCCCTATGCAGATATTGACTATTTAACTGGTACAGCTACGCCTAAATTTAAGTAATGACATCATATAATTGTCAATGGCACTTGCCCAATCCATGCGAAAAGGGGTGTTGCTGTGTTTGAACAACTCATTTCTTTGTTTGTTGTCGCACCAGTTGTAACTGGGGTAGCTATCGCAATATTCGATTATTGGTTGAATAATCGAGACGACAAATAAAACAAGTGCCATTTGACTGCACGGGCTTAGTCGCAAAGCCAAAAAAAGACCTCTGAGAATTAGGACTTCTCAGGGGTTTCGTGTTGCTACTAACAACTCATTTCTTTATCGCAAAAAAATTATACCACGTTTATTAGCGATTTTCAAAACAACGAACGCTAGACGTAGGTTTGCTTAAAAGAAAAAGTAAATTTTTTTCGACATAATTAGCAATTTTCAAAACAAAGTGTGGTAAACTTAAAACATCGAGCAACAACCGTACAGTTGAATAAGTGCTTAAAAGAAAGCACGAAAAAAGCTATGACTACCTCTTAGAGCTACCAACTCTTTGAGATACGAGCCTTTCAGATTGCAAAACCAATCTAAAAGAAAATCATAACTTTAAATTTCGTTTATAAACTTTATATAAGTATATTACGAGATTTGAACAGAAATTTCAAGAGAAAACGTTGTTTTAGTGTTAAAAACAGTCGATTTTTTCAAGAAACTAGATGATTAAACCTTTTAGAAACCGTGTAGCAATCACTGCTAGACGGTTTTTTGTTGTTCTAAATAAAGTTTTAAATATGTACTACCTTATTTGAATAGAAACCTGACGAGTTGCAAAGACCCACTCAATGCAAGGAATAGGTAGTCGTGATCATAGATCATAGACAGTGGTGTTACAAGCCAGAGTAGGTGTGGGCGTTTATGAAATTGCAAGCAATCAAGTCTAAGGAAACTGATGCGATTGTAGGGCTATGTTCGTTTGTCAGTTGTTGCGAAACTGGAAACGTCAATTGGTGCTTACGACCAGTATGCGTTAGGGAGCAATTTAGCCTGTTCCCTTCAAAGCAAATGGTAAGGGCGGAGACAATCCCATTAGGTTGGGGGTGTCTCGTCAGCTAGTTGTCAGACTGTATTGTGCAGGTAGGGTGTTTTTGAAAGAATTTTGACCCATAATCGTTAGTGAAAACGTTAAAACACATAACCTCAAAATGATAATTAGTAGTCAAGGGAGTTGTGAGATTTTAAAAGACGAGTTATAGGCTGTACTGTGAGCGATAAAGAGAAAGACCGATTTATTTATCGTTGACCGTACATTCTATTTAACATATCCGTGTTTTGTACAGTTTTTTTTTGCTTTATTGACACTGGCAGGGGGTGCAGACTACCTGTTTAGCCTATCGAGTTCGGCTTTACCTATCACAAATTTCATTGATTAATATATAATATTTATAGGAGTTTATATGAATGGAGATAAGAAAAAAAGGCATCAAAAACAACTAAAGAAATTGGAAAAAGAAACATACTGGAAAATATATCCTGAAAAAATAAAGAAACAAAAAAGAAAAATCTATTATAAAGAGCTGGCGTTGATTTGTCCTAATTGCAAAACTAAATATGAGCTTGAGGATGCACCAGTTACTTTTGTAGGGGAGCGATATTGTAGAGTTTGTATGGGGAAATACAGCAATATTGTACTGCTGGAAGAAACGAAAGTACGAAAATATAAGTACGTTAAGGTAAAATCCGAGTAAGGAACTTTCTTTACTTTTTGCGTTTAATTTGATAAAATTATGTAAGGGAAAAGTAAGGAGTGTTTAAAATGGAAATCAAAGATAGGGTAGAGGCAACTATTTCTTCAAAAGGTCAGGTAACAGTGCCTATAAATGTCCGTAAAAGGTTAAACGCCAGCACTGGTACAAAAATCACATTCATTATCTATGATAACGGAACGATTGGCGTTGAAACAAAGAAAAAACCAACTAAAGCTGATATACGAAAGCAGTTGAAAGAACACCAAAAAAAATTTGGAAACCAATCACCTGAATTAGCAGGCGAGGATGCTTTTTTGGATAATTTTGAAGGAGATATGGACTTTGATGAATTATAGTGAAATATGGCTTGCTGATCTAAGCCCAACAGTTGGAAGTGAGCAAAGTGGTACTCGACCAGTTGTTATTATTAGCAATGACGATTTTAATAACCTAACTAAGATGCGAACAATTGTACCTTTTTCTAGTCAAGAAAAATACAAAACGAATGAGTTTTGGGCGATATTTCCTCTGATAAAAGAAGTTCCTGAAGGTGAAGTGGTAAAAGGTTTTGCGTTGTGCAATCAATACAAGATTGTAGATTTATCTAAGAGAAAAAAGAAGTTGTTAGGTAAGCTATCTAAAGACTTAACAGATGAAATTGCAGTGATCGTGAATAGTACCATTGGAGACGAATAGTCTCTTAAAGAACAAAAAGACAGTTTAAATTCTACTGTCTTTTTTGTATTTTCTTCTATTGTTTTCGATTATTTGTTTTTGTTTTTCCATAAATTCTCTATGATCTTCTATCTCGCACATTTCCTCAAATAGTTCCATTATAGTCATTTCGAGATTTTCAGCTATTAGTTTTATATTCTTAATAGTCCATTGCTCAAAACATTTTTTGTTTATGCTCTGCAAAACTGATTGTGTAATATTCGTTTTTTTTGAAAATTGATACCTGTTATAACCCCTGCGTTTTAATATTATATCTAATATAGTTCCTTGCTCGATCCCTTCCATATCTCTCAACCCCTTCTAATTGGTAATTGTAATTAAAAAAAGAAAATAAAACAAATTTTATGCCAATAAAGTCTTTTCTTTCAAAATTGCATGGTTTTGTTCGCTATCGGATGTCTAATTGTGTAGCATGGAGTTGTGAAACCATTAAGTACGAGGGGGATATTATGGTTAAAAAATATTGGTTGGCATTCATAAGTATCGTGATTTTATTAGTTTTTTCGGTTTATGCCTTGTTTCTCGACCGTTCTAAGCCAGTTTCAGATGTTATTGATAATGGAATGACTGAAAGCACCACTCAAAGTAAGTCGCTTGATGAATTAAAACGTAAGGAACTGGATATGGTCTATGCTAGTCTCTCTTTTGACCTGCGAGGTTATGAAAAACCTGAAACATTGGAAGAACACATTGAGATATTATTAGGTTTGCATCCATATTCTAAACGTATGTTAGGTAGCGTATTAGTTGATGAAATGGGTTTTGACATTATGGAATTTGATCTTGTAATGGCTAAACTAGAAGAAGAAGGGAATGTTGACTGGCAGGAAATGGCTTATTTGCAAGCGAATATTTTACATATTGGGATGCAAGAACCTTCATCTGATAAAATTTTGGAGCATCTAATTCAGCAGTCTTGGTTTACGCCCAATCAAGCAAGAGCAGGCGTAGATAGACTTGCTGAAAAGTTTCCTGAATTGTTATAGTTGATTTGTGTTTGTAGTTGTCGTAAGCTAGATATAGGGTTGGTTTGCTTACAATCGGACATATTTCCAACCCATTTAATAAGCGTGAATAGTATTTTGGAAACAAAATGCCTTTTGACTGCCTGAAAAGGTGGTCTTTTTTCGTATTTAATATAAAAAAAATTGCAATAATATAAAATATTTTATATTATTAAGTATAATCAAAAATCAGAGGTGGAAGAATGATTGACAACGGTTTAAAAATTCCTAAATTTGCGGAGGTTGAGGGATGATAAAATTTCCGATTGCCGAATGCCAATTTTGTGGCTCAGAATTGTTTTTTAGAAAAACAGAACTTAAAGGGGTGGCTCACGAGTATTATTACGCAAACGGAGATTATGCCAACGAAGGCGAAAATAGTGGCTTATATGACGAATTAGTCTATACGCCTAGAAAACGTTGGTATTGTGCTGATTGCGAAAAATATCTTTTCACTTTTGGGGATGATTGGTAATGACTTATAACCTTTTGGACGAATATATTAAGAGAAAAGGTTTAGGTACTGTCTATAAACTTGCAAGCAAAGGCACAAAAAAACCTGCATCATACTGGAAAGCCATATCAGAAAGAGAACTAGAGAATTACAAGGTACAGAGCCTTATTTATTTAGGTAGGATTGTTGGCTTATCACACGTTCAGGTGTTGCATGAACTCTCAGAGTTAGACCAAGAGTTAAGGCGACTAGAAGGAGAAAAAATGTACACTCAAATCAAGAAAAACGATAGTGTTTTTGACTTAGTTTATGCAAATGGTTCAGTTTTCTTGCGTGATCTTAATGCAGGGATGTCTCTCACGAACATTCTCGCATCCGATTGGCGATATAACTTTATGGATGACATTGAAAAAGTCATTGGTAAGCTAGTTGAAGTAATTCACTATTTAGATAGCGACAATTTACCAACAACTTACTCA
>JAITWV010000234.1 GCA_031285105.1 Streptococcaceae bacterium
ACTCGGTCTTGTAGGCTTGCGAGGTGTAATAACTTTTCAAGCGCCCTTCTTGAAAAGTTATGGAACCGGTCCGGCTACAGCAAGGTAAACCACCCTAAGCGCAGAGCCAAGCCAGCCGAAAATTCGCAGTCCACAATTCACAAACTTCTCTTTTTCCAGTATCAAATCAATTACGATGTACTAAAGAAAAAGTGCTAAAACAAAAACACCAACTAAACAAACCATTAATTTTGACTTGTGTATTATAGTACGATTTTTCATTTGGTGGAAGTAATTAAGAACTTTGTAATGTAAATTAAATCTTTTCGCAAAAAACACCTGGAAAATACGAACATTCCAAGTGTTTTATTTACTAATCTTCTAACAAAGCCTTACGTGAAGCATTAATACGTCCACGATTATCAATTTCTGTTACTTTAATTAAAATTTCATCGCCAACTTTTACCACATCACTCACATTTTTCACACGCTCATTAGCAAGTTGTGAGATATGAACCAATGCATCTTTATTTGGTAGAATGTTAACAAAAGCTCCAAAACTTTCCACACGAACGACTTTACCCATGTAAGTTTTGCCAACTTCGGCTTCAGCAACAATGTCTTCCACCATTTTCTTCGCACGTTTAATGGCATCTGCATCATTAGAAAAAATTGAAACCAATCCTTCTTCACTGATGTCAATTTTAACGCCTGTTGCATCGATAATACCGTTGATGACATCGCCACCTTTACCGATAACTTCTTTAATTTTTTCCACTTTAATTTGGATAGATTCAATCTTAGGTGCCCATTCATTTAATTCTGGACGAGGAGCTGCAATTGTATTTGTAATTACTTCAAGAATTTCCATACGTGCTTGTTTTGCTTGTGCTAAGGCTTCACGTAAAATTTGCTCTGTAATTCCTTTAATCTTAATGTCCATTTGTAAAGCAGTGATACCATCTTTTGTTCCGGCAACTTTAAAGTCCATATCGCCAAAATGGTCTTCTAAACCTTGGATATCTGTTAAGACGGTATAATTTTCACCATCAGAAACAAGTCCCATCGCAATTCCTGCTACTGGTGCTTTGATTGGCACACCACCAGCCATTAATGCTAGAGTACCTGCTGAAAGTGATGCTTGTGAAGATGAACCATTTGACTCTAAAACTTCCGCTACTAAACGAATTGTATATGGGAATTCTTCAATTGAAGGTAAGACCATTTCTAATGCACGTTCACCTAAAGCACCGTGTCCGATTTCACGACGACCTGGAGCTCCGTAACGACCTGTTTCCCCAACTGAATATTGTGGGAAGTTGTAGTGGTGCATAAAACGTTTGTCATGTTTTTCTTCTAAACCATCAACCATTTGTGACTCTGATAATGGACCTAATGTTAAAACTGACAATGCTTGTGTTTGTCCACGAGTGAATAATCCTGAACCATGAACACGTGGTAAGAAGTCAATCTCAGCTTCTAATGCACGGATTTCATCAATTTTACGGCCATCTGGTCTAATTTTTTCGATTGTGATTAAACGACGAACTTCCGCATGTTCCATTTGCTCTAAGATTTCGTTTACTTCACGCATTTTACGAGTAGCATTTTCATCTTCAGCAAATAATTCAGTATAATAGGCAACTGCTTCTTCACGAACTGCAATTGTTGCTGCTTCACGGGCTTTTTTCTCTTCGATTTGAACCGCTTGTTGTAATTGTGTGTTAAATTTTTCTTCTACTTGTGCTTTTAGTTGCGCATCTACAATCAATAATTCAACTTGTGCTTTTTCTTTGCCGATTTCTGCAATGATTTCTTCTTGGAAAGCCACTAATTCTTGAACAGCTGCATGACCAAACATCAAAGCGCCTAACATTACATCTTCGTCTAATTCTTTAGCACCAGACTCAACCATGTTAATTGCTTCTTTTGTTCCGGCTACTGATAAATCTAATGAAGATTGTGCTTTTTGAGCAACAGTTGGCATTTGGATATACTCACCATCAATATAAGCCACATCCACACCAGCAATTGGTCCTTCAAATGGAATATCTGAAATACCTAATGCTAAAGATGAAGCAAACATTGCTGCCATTGCTGGCTCATTGTCTTCTTCCCATGATAATACCGTATTAATAACTTGTACTTCATAACGGAACCCTTCAGCAAACATTGGACGAATTGGACGGTCAATTAAACGCGCTGTTAAGGTTTCTTTGGTTGTTGGACGTGACTCACGCTTTAAGAAACCTCCAGGAATTTTCCCAGCTGAATACATTTTTTCAGTGTAGTTGACTTGTAATGGGAAAAAGTCACCATCAATTGCTTTTCTGCTCATTGTTGCGGCTGTTAAAACGGTTGTGTCACCAAAACGCACAACAACTGCACCATTTGCTTGTTTTGCGACTTGACCAACTTCAACGATTAGTGGACGGCCTGCCCATGTCGTTTGAAAAACTTTTTTCTCGTTCATTTCTTACCTCTTTATATTTTTTTGTATGCCCTACTAAACAAATCTAAATCAAGCAATTTTGCCTCACTTAAATTTGCATAGTAGTAAAAACATACTTAGTGATAGTTTACCTCAAATTGTGAAAAATGAACAGATTTTAAGCCATTAGTTTTTCTTCATATAACATTCTTATTATTATTTCTTTAAACTTAAAAAATTTAGTATATAATGGAAACAGTCAATAATATGAGGGAAATATCATGAAATTAAAAAAATTTATCAATCAAGCCCAGATGAAGCGTTGGGATTTTATTATACTTATTTGTTTAGTGTTATTATCGTTTTCTCCGTGGGTTTTATTTGCAAGAAATCGACTAACTGGTGATAACGTTACATATACCGCCCAAGTGTCCATTAATGGAACAGTTATCAAAGAATTACCGTTAGAACAAAATACTACTTATTCATATAAAGATGCGCATGGTGATGTGAACACGCTTGAAATCAAAGATGGGCGCATTCACATGAAAGAAGCCAATTGTGGTGATCAGGTGTGTGTAAGGCGTGGTTGGATTTTTCAAGGGGGTCAAACAATTGTCTGCTTGCCCCATCGTATGGTCGTTGAAGTTGTTGCAAGTGATGGATCAAGGGAAGGAAGTGTCATTTATTAATGAATAAAAAAGCCAATTCAACCAAAAGAATTGTTTATATTTCCTTACTTGTCGCTCAAGCCTTAATTATTTCAATTATCGAAGGAATGTTACCTGCGCCATTTGGTTTTGCTCCAGGTGCGAAATTAGGATTAGCCAATTTAATCAGTGTCCTTGCTATTTTTACCATGAAAAAAAGAGAAGTCGCTTTATTTATTAGTGTTCGCTTACTGTTGCAAATGCTACTTGGTGGAACAGCTTCTACTTTCTTATATTCACTAGGCGGTTCAATTTTAAGTTTATTATTTATGTATCTTGTTAAAAAACTTGGCCCAAAACGTGTCTCAATTATTGGTGTTTCAGCAGTTGGTGGTTTTTTTCATAATGTTGGGCAGTTATTTGTCGCAGCAGTGATTGCACAAACATGGGCGATTCTTAATTATTTGCCAATTTTAAGTATTATTGGTATATTAGCTGGTCTTTTTGTCGGCGTTTGTGGAAATTATCTTTTAGCACACGTTCATACACTGACCGATGCACATTTAATGACCATTGAAGGCAATCAGTCGACTTGGTTACCAACATTAACAAAAAAAGGGAGTTAGTTAACAGCACTCGAATTTGTAGAAAAATGTAGTGGTTTGTAGAAACTAACGAAAAAAGAAAGGAGAGTCTTGTAGAAACCGCCAAAAAAATTCCCAAAACAGCAAATTGTTGTCCGTTCGTTTCAATCGCT